>CAZDWP010000032.1:0-13595 GCA_964508985.1 uncultured Herbinix sp.
AATTTGGGCTGTAGTTGTAGATAAGAGTGGCCTAGAAACGGTTTGCTGTCTCTAGGCCTATATAATGTAAATGAAAAAGGAATAACTTAGTAATATTGAACGGACTGGTGTGTGGCTTTCATCTTCCGCTTATTAAGGATCAACAGTAAATCACACAACACATTCTGCTCTGTATCTTCCTCTACTGACACATCAATCGCTATATCTACCACATCCTGTCGGCTACCCTTACCCCACTGAAAAAGGGATAGCGGTCTATTTGGATATTTATGCGCCCACTCTCGCTTCATGGACCTAGCCAGATAATCATAATCCGCCTGACATAATGCGCGATTCAATGAAGCATATACACGCAAATTACCGCGCTGTACCTTTACTTGATCCAACTCTGCTTCCCATTCGCTCAACCTATCATATTGATCCGACGTAAGCTCATTTTCCATCAATCCCTCTAACACTTCTGCTACAAATCGATAATGCCCTGGCAATAGTTCCATCGCGTCTTCCGCATCTTCATCTTCTATCATACGCGCAGTAGCATTCTGATACTCTATATAGTTAAGAGCCACCAACCACAGCTGACCTGCACGATCCGCGTCCAAACTTACCATTTCTCTATTACTCATCCTTATCCTCCTTTAATGCCTCTGCACGAACTTCGGCTTTCTTCCATGCCTGCCTAAACTTCTTATTACTAAGAAGATTGATCCCATCATAAGATCTAACATGATTCCATTCAATAGACAGATAATTCTTTCCTCGTCTGTACAGCGCATCCATCCACCCATCATTTTCTGCTATCTCTTCAGCTAGCCAATCTGCCACCTGAGGTCCCAATAAATCTAACATATTTGTCTCAAATCTCAAATCAAGATTATCATCCTCATCATAAGTTTCCACTAACGTCAAACTCTCTTTGACCGCATCATACACTACTTTATGTTTTTCCAGTTCCACTATGGTATCAATGGAATAAGTCGTCATACCTATTTCTATACTACGCATTTGATCAAACATTACTTAGCCTCCTTCTTAGCTTCCTTCTTAGCTTCCTGAAGTTGTTTCTGTGTTAACCCCTCAGACTTAGCTATTTGCCACACATAGTTATACAAACATTTAAGTTCCGCACTAACTTCCGTAATTGACTTACCTTCCTTCAACAGTTCCACGATTTGTTTCTTCTTACTGTTCCCACGTGATGTTTTCTCAACTTCATCCTGTAATCCTTTTACCAGGATCTCATTCTTCACAACATTGTACACATGATTATAACGGATCCCAGATTCCGCGCTGATCTCCTTCACTGACATTCCACCAGCAAACATTTCTCGGATCCCAGCACCTTTACTTAACTCCTTCTTGTCTACACGTACCATAATCTCGTCTACCTGTTTCTTTGTTAACGTTCTTTCACCTATTAATTTCATCCTAGCACTCCTTCTGGTGTTGGCCACCACCCAAACTAATTATTTGTATTTATTTACCTTATGATATAATTATATAGGAGAAGGCGGCCCAAAATCAACAGGAATTTGATCCTATCTTTGTCTATTGGTCTTCGACGCAGCAACGTCCTCCCTGTTGGGCCTCCAGCAACCCAAGAATCCTTGGCCCATCTCCGCTCACCGCATGAGATTATGCAATTCCTCCCTGCCACCTATGAGAATATCAAATTAGTGGCGTTTTATGGGCGATGTAGATAGAAGTTTTAACATTTCATCAGGGGTACATAGTTGCGGCGAGGACACAGACTTCGTTTACATACCACCACTGGTACGTTAAGGCCCGACTGGTAGGTCGTGTTGGGCTTAGGGTGCTTATTATACCAATAATAAAAGATAGGATTCGCGCCCCCTTGATTTCGGTAGTCCCTCTCCTTTATAATTAATATATAGATAAAGATAATATATGATTTCCGGCGCGGGCGTCGGGGAAAGGATGAAGAAGATGAAAAAGGATGTTAGGATAATACGGGTAGAAGAGTTGGTAGATCTATTTGAGGGTAGATTGTTTGAGGAGGAGGGTATAGGTTGGTGGATTAGTCTAGATGATTACAGAGTAACATTTAATGGTACCCCAGAAGAGGAAGAAGAGTTACTTACTTTCTTCCAGCGACTACTGAATACTATGGAGGGTTGTAGTAGTAATATGTTAAGTTATAGTGATTTAGGTGGGATCCTATTTATGGTTGATATGATGGAACAAAACGACATAATAATTAACATGGAAGATAAGGAGTATTGGAAATTCATAATAGAAGAATATTTGGATGATGTTGGTAGGTATATAGATGATGAGCTATTATTTACTTGTGATGGTAGAGTTTGGGAACGTAAGGAGAATGGTTATAAGTTAGTAGGAATGAGGATATTAGACGAAGAGATAGGTTTCAAAGAGGAGGAAAGAACAACCTTGTATTATGGGTTAGTAGAATATCAGGAATCCTTACAGGAATCTATCAGGGAACATTTTGAGAACGCGGGTAAACCTGGCTATGGGGATAGTAATTTAGAATTTCTAGCCACCTCGTTAGGGACTGTGCTGAAGACTAAAGAACGACTAGAACAAATATGGAATCTTCCGTCAATCTTAGTATAGGAAGAAAGAAAGGAGAATAACATGGATCAATTATTTAGTTTACCCGATGGGGAAGTATATGAAGGAAATGATGAGGGAATATTAAGAGACGAGGACCTGTTATGTTATATAGATAGTCCCTCAGATGAGGACATAGTTGATATCTTCAAAGAACATACTGATGTGACTAAATTAGTATATAAGCGGGGTAGTGTTACTAGAACTTATTACCGTGACCAGATGGTTAGGGAATTGAAAGTAACAAAGGTTCCCACAATAGTATTAGAGGTTCCGCTTTACTACTATGATGAGGCTGATCGTTTGATCCCGCTAGAGAAAGATGAAGTAGACAAGGTAGTTAGGTATATAGATGATGTTGGTGGCTGGTCGGTAAATAAGTTGACAGTAGAGTATAAGGACTTTGAGGGATAAAGAAAGAGGTGGTACAATGAAACTAACACTAGAAGAACTGAGAAATACTAAGGATTGGGAGAAAGCTGTTATAGTATTTACAAAGGACAGCTTTCGAGAAGAGTTTTCAGAAGAGTCTAGGAGTTATATGGTAACCAGTACGCAGAAATACTTCCAGGATGGTATGATAAGTAATTCGCTATTTGCGAGTTGTCTAGATGGTACGGACGACGGCGTGCGTCTAGACTGGTATATGCCAGAGTGGAAAGTTGAGTATTGCTATATAGTAAATTAATATACGGCTTGATAGAGGAGTAGGCCTAGTGTAGAAGCTAGGCTTTCTTTTTTGTCAAGAGTCGGGCGTTTTATGGGCGAAGGTTGGATCCTTCATTAATTTGACTAGGACACCTAGTTGGGCCGAGAGTATTGGAAGCACTTTGTTGGAAGCACGAGAGTGTTTGGGAGGACTAGTTGGGCCTCGGAAGGACTAGTAGACGGCGAAGCATTGCGTTTCCGGATCGTCGCGTTACCGAACTCCTAACAGAGCCATCTTCGGCCTCTCTCTGATGTCCACGTGAGATATTAAATTGGCGACGTTTTATGGGCTTAGATTGGAAGATGTTTTTATCGAATTTGGGTCGTTTTATGGGAGTATGTTGGAATTAAAATTGATACTTTATTACTTTAACAGTTTACCTCATAAAACTCCTACATATTACTATTTTACTCTGTTACTACTTTACTCTGAGAAACTCTGATACTTTACTCTGTGAAACTCTGATATCTTACTACTTTACCCCATTACCACTTTACCCCCTTACCACTTTATTCTGCGAACCCCTGATACTTTACTACTTTACCACGTTACTCTGCGAACCCCAGCCACCCATAAACAAACATATCTTCGGCCTCTCTCTACTAACCAATTAATGGTGTTTTAATAACTCCCAAAGGGACTTACTATTCTTTTAAACCAGACAATTTATTTATAAATTGTTTCCTTTCTTTTAAATCAAGACAATTTATTTATAAATTGTTTCCGCTTTTGTTCCCGAAGGGAACTTTTTTTTTTTTTCAAAAAAAAAATGCTATTACTGATTAAGTGTCAATCAGTAATAACATTTCTTTAAGCCTTATTTAACTTTTTTGAACTCTTTAGTTTCAAACTCTTTTCTAATCTTCCATACGTAGTTATAGTTACATTTCAATTCCTTACTGATTTCATTGTTAGTTTTGCCGGCTTGAATCAATTCAACGATTTTATCTTTTTTGCTATCGCCTTTTGCTCGTACTCTTAAATCGACATCGTTCATGCGACAGTAGTTACTTATTACGTTATAACTGAAATTGTAACGAACTCCCATCACTTCGCTGACTTCCTTAATCTCTAAACCTAGTAAATAAAGTTCTACCATCTTTTTACTCTTGCTTAGTTCCTTGTTTAGAATTGCGTTAATTTCCTTTTTCATTTTTAAATCTCCTTTTCTTGAATCATCATTTTCATTTACAATTATATTATATAACACATATGCAGGAATTACAATATGTAAAGTAACTAAAAATATAATAATATATATATATATTTTTATGCACTTTAACTAACTATCCCCAGCCCCATATAAGACATCTCTCTTATATACACAAAAATTAATAACTTATTGAGATATAATTACCCCCCCCCCTATTACGAATGAAATTAAAATTTTTCTTTTTCTCTTCTTTTTCTTTTCTCATATATTTGTTCGGTTAAAGTTTAAAAGTTTAGAGAGTTAAAGTTTAAAAGTTTAGTCGATTAGTAATCTAATAGTTTATTTGTTTGTTTGATTAGAGTTTAACAGATTAAAGTTTAATAGTTTATTTGTTTAACGGGTTAAAGTTTAACGGGTTAAAGTTTAATAGTTTAAAGTTTGAGTGGTTAGGGATTATAGTTTAAAGTTTAACAGTTTACCGTAGGAAAGCATCACACTTTACTCTATAAAACACCGGCCCCCAGTGGCCCAGCGTATATTTTATGTACGTATATTTTGTGTATGTGTCTCATGTGCCCCCCCCCCTCCCCATGTAGATAAAAACATGCACCTAAAAAATAACAACACAGGATAAAAAATAAGGGCATGGAGAGGGGCTTAATAATCCGTGTGTTTATAAGCCACGAGATCTATCCGACCCCCTTCCTCGTTTACTCTGAGAAAGTAAGCAGTTCAACTTAGGGTTTTTTGGTGTCTCCACGTGAAAAACAATTTATTGTGGAATACTATAATAATATAAGCAAGTATAAAATTTATTAGCGAAATAATAAATGAGGAGGTGACATAATGAGTACAGCACAGGCAACTAAGGCAACAGACAACCTAGCTAGGGCCCTATCTAAGAATTCAGCATTTAACTTCTTAAAGGGCTCTAAAAATGCGGCTACGGCCCTTAGTGTGAGCACACCATTAGAGACTGCTTCTAAGGAAGTAGAAAGCTTCGCACTCTACACCACTGGTACGCTGCAGTTGAGTATCACACCAGAGATTCTGGACGCTATTGAGGAGCTGCGCGCATTAGGTGTGACTAAAGACTTTAAACGTTTAGCTCACTTTGTCACTGAATTACAAATAGATGCACCTAACCAAAACGGCTTAGCCACTACGATAGTTAATCCTATGTGGCTTGCTTCCCACGTTCCGTTTTGCCAGACCCCAAGGGACTTAACAGATGAGATGGTTAAGAAGTCCACTTGGGCTATTGAGTTTCAAGGTGAACACGCACTCATCGATGGCGTACCAGTGTGGGAACGATTAGATGGCGAACGCCTAGATTTTTATTTACTCTATAAACTTTATAGAGATTCACGCTATGGTCTAATTGATTCCGGGGACTATGTCCTCTGTACTAGGTCAATGGCAGGCTTGGCTCGCCGGTTAGATCTTGCTCCGCAACTACTTTCTATAATTAGTAAAATATACAATTGGTCAACCCGTTGTGGTTATTATGACATATTTTTTGAACATGAGATCCTGAAGCGGAGACAGATGGAAGTACAATTGTTACAGCGAGACCATCTTAGTGTATCTATGCAACTACTGGACACAGCAGTTGACTGGCTAACTGAGAACGTTAAGCATTTACAACCTAAAGACGCATTATCTATGGCTGAATTAGGTCTCAAATATAGTAGATTGAGTCTGGGGTTAGCTCCGGATAAACCCATTATAAAAGATGCTGATGGCAAAGGTCATTCAACATCACTTTCTGTTCAAATCAATAACGCAGAACAGATGGTACAAATGAATCAGGCTAGTCAGCAAAGCAAGGTAGAGAGACAATTAGGAGAGGATCTCAAAGATAATGAGAACCTTCTGTCTATTCTACACGTATTGCAAGAGAGTGGCGCGATGGCTACTGCACTACGAGAAGAAATCACAGAGACGCCTGAAGAAGCAGATAACTTCGAGTCAGATGATGACTTCATAGAGGTCCCTGATGATTCCGTGGGTGCAGCCCCCATAGATCCGACAAACGAATTTGTCGAAATAATAGAACCAGCCGGGTTCGAGGAGGGGGCATAGTTGTGAAACCATTAAGTGGAAGTCAACAAATTATGCAGCCCCCCTCACCGGGCATCTTACCTAATGTGGGAGCTGAGAGCAAGAGTTTGGCCGCTATGCAAATGAATCAATCATTAAAAGAAGTACCTCTGGGTGCAATGGATCTCAGTAAGATCCGGCAGTCAGATTTAACAGATCTCCAGCGGCTACTATCGCCGAAAATGACTAAATATATACCACACGTGCCGACGCCAAAGCAGGCCGCGTTCCTCCTCCTTAATAACAAAGAGGCATTTTACGGGGGTAGCGCCGGTGGAGGTAAATCAGATGCATTGTTGATGGGTGGCTTACAGTATGTCGATGTGAAGGGCTATGCTGGGATTATATTCCGTAAGTCGTATGCTGACTTGACTAAACCCGGAGCACTGATTGACAGAGCCAAAGAATGGCTATTTCAATTCGATGGTGTTAAGTGGAATGAAAAGGATAAGAAGTTTGAGTTTTTTGAACGCGTCGGCCCACATAAAGAAACAATCTCCGTTTTACAGTTTGGCTATCTTGAGTCAATTAACGACAAATACAACTATCAAGGTGGAGAGTATCAATACATTGGTTTTGATGAGTTGACACATATAGATCGAGATAGTTATCTTTATATGTTCTCAAGGTTACGTCGACTAAAAGGAGCACAAATCCCACTACGTATACGTAGTGCTAGTAACCCACCAGACGATGATAGTGGTCTGTGGGTTAAAGACCGATTCATAGATGAGGGGCCATCCAAGGGCAGGATTTTTATCCCAGCCGGCATGGATGACAACCCACATCTAGATGTTGAGGGTTATGAGGAATCCTTACAAGAGCTAGATCCAGTTACGCGGGCCCGTTTACGTGATGGTAATTGGGATATTGTGCGTAAGGGTAATATGTTTAAACGTGATTGGTTTCAACCCATTGAGACGTTGCCTCCTGGACGTAAAAGAGTTCGTTATTGGGACATGGCGGCCTCCGATGAAGAGAAAGCAAAAAGAAAGAATAAGTCCAGAGAACCTGACTATACTGTGGGCTTTTTAATGAGTAAGTACATGGATACATATTATATAGAAGATATTGTACGAGTAAGAAGCAGACCAGCTGAAACTGAAAAATTACAGTTGCGTACTGCTAAGCAAGATACACATGCTACAATCATTAGAGAAGAAAGAGAACCAGGTTCCTCTGGGATAGCAGTGATTGATTCCAAGAAGAGGAATTTATTGAGCGGGTTCAGTTATGACGAAGTTCATTCCACTGGTACGAAGACAGCTCGGGCGAATCCTTTATCCGCTGCAGCTGAACGCGGTCAAATCAAATATTTGATTGGATGTAGAAATATAGAGAAATTCTTTAATGAGGCTGAATCATTCCCGGGTGGAATCCACGATGACATGGTAGATGCTGCATCAGGCGCTTTTAGCGTTTTAGGTGCAACACCATTAATGGGTGCTCCAGTGGTAATGATGAAGGATAACTATACTCCTAATGTTTGGACAAATAATTTTGAAGAAACATCGGGGTATTTTACAAGAGACTTCAGGCACCTGAGATAGAGAGGAGGGAGGACTATTGACAAATACTAGTGTAAGTAAGCCGATGTTTAGGGAAATAGGTGTTACTGGATTAAAAGAGCATTCAGGTTCAGTATATGAAGAGTTTGTTCCTAGGCTGCGTTGGCCTAAGGCAGGAGAAATCTATCTAGAGATGAGTAGTAATGATCCAGTTATCACGGCTATCCTTCTTTGCTCTAGACAATTAATTAGGAATGTTAATTGGGAAGTAGTACCTGCGTCACAGGATCAAGCAGATTTAGATGCTGCAACCTTTTTAGAAGAATGCTTAGATGATATGAGCTTAACGTGGACTGATTTCATTGATGATGTTATATCATTTTTTGATTATGGTTTTTCATATCATGAGATTGTATATAAGAAGCGTGGTGGTTCCAGTAGAGATCCGAAGAAGAATAGTAAATACTCTGATGGGCGTATTGGGTGGCGTAAGATTGCCGGTCGTGCACAAACATCAATGCATTCCTGGGAATTTGACAAAGAGGGTGGAATACAGGGAATGTATCAATACACCAACGACGGCATACGTCTAATACCGATAGAGCGTTCTTTATTATTTAGAACGACATCTAATCGAGGCAACCCAGAAGGAAGGTCATTTTTGCGTGGTGCCTATCGTCCTTGGTATTTTAAGAAGCACATTGAAGAAATTGAGGGTATTGGTATCGAGCGTGATTTAGCAGGATTACCTGTAGTTGAGGCACCAGAGGGAGTAGATATCTTCGACAAAGACAATCCTAGTGCGGTTGAGGCCAAGAATGCAGCATTGCAACTTGTCTCAAGTATTAGAAGAGATCGTAATGAGGGAGTAGTATTACCTTCGGGATGGGATCTTAAGTTACTAAGTTCTTCCAGTAGTAGACAGTTTGATACCAATGCTATTATAAATCGTTATGACCAGCGTATAGCGATTACTATGTTGGCAGATATCGTAATGTTGGGGGCAGATAAAGTGGGATCATTTGCCCTAGCTAAGGTTAAGCAAAGTATGCTGTCTGCATCATTGGATGCGCAGTTAGGTGGTATATGCGATATCTTTAATAGATACGCAATACCACGTTTATTTGAATTAAACACTTTTTCTGTCACTAAGTATCCCACCATTTCATGTGGTTCAGTTGTAGCTCCTGATCTAAAAGAACTGGGTGATTATATTTCTGCACTATCGGGTGCTAAGATGAATCTATTTCCCAATATTGATCTTGAGAATCATTTGAGACGTATAGCGGGGTTACCTGAAACATCTGAAGACGATACAAGCAGAGCAGCACAACCACTAGAGGATGATCCTGTAGGTGGACAAGTAGAAGAAGGAGGAGGAGAGCAATAATGAACAATGAGCAATATGCCCCTTTTTGGAATCTAGCTTCTGATGCATCTAGGCCAGGAGTATTAAATATGTATGTGTATGGTCGGATCACATCAGAATCACATTGGTTATGGGGAGATGAAACAGATGTAGTTACATCCAGTTTCATAAAAGATTTAAAGCGTTTTTCGGGAGTTAATCGTATAAATGTATACGTCAATTCTCCTGGCGGAGATGTCTTTGCAGCTGCGGCTATTAAGAATCAGTTACGAGCACATTCAGCTGAAGTTGTAGCACATATAGATGGCTTAGCTGCATCTGCTGCAGTAGGTTTAGCCCTAGGCGCAGACACAGTTAGAATGTCTAGATCAGCATTACTGATGATACATAATCCGTCGACATCAGTGCGTGGCGAAGTAAAAGACCTAACCAAGGGGGTGGAGATTCTCAATAAAGTCAAAGAGACTATAATGGCTATTTATATGGAGAAGACTAACCTTACTGAAGAGCAGTTGGCTGATATGATGGATGAGGAAACTTGGTTAACGGCGGATGAGGCACTAGAGTATGGTTTTATAGACACTATAATTGAAGATCAGGGGTTACGCCTAGAAAATGGAGCAATGACTAATGGAATAGTCGTAAATGGTGTTTCCTTTGATTTTGAGGACAATTTGTCTATGCAAGTTGGTGACTATGTTTTCAGCAATACTATTTCTAAGGATAAATTACAAAAGAAATTAGAAAAAGTTGGAAACTATCACATAAAAACACATGAGCAAGGAGGTAGTGAGATTATGGATTTTGAAGCAATTCTAAATGCACCTAATGAGGAGCAACAAACGTTACTTGATGAATATGTTCAAGCGGCTACAACTAGGGCTATGAATGAAAAGCAGGCTGAGTGGGACGGAGAGAAAAAGTCTCTTGAAGCACAAATTGAAGCATTAAAAGAAGAAGAGATGCCAGCTGATCAAGGCAGTGAAGATGCTATATTCAATTCTCTTTCTGAAGAAGCCCAAGCATTAATCGTGGAAGCGCGCAGACAAACAGCTGAGGCTGAAGCCAAACTAATGGAAGCAGAGAAAGAAAAAGAATTAACTAACTTTAGGGCTTCATTGGAAAAGTATGATGCTTTACCTATTGAAGATAAACACATCGATGCTTTGTATACTTTATCTGTATCAGATGAAGAAAACTTTGCGGTGGTAGAAGAATTATTGAAAGTAGCGAACGGAGCCATGTCTGCAGGCTTTACTCCTGCGGGTGATGATGAAGGCAAGGACGTTACTGACAATGCTTTTGCTGAAGTTAATGAGCGTGTTACAAAGTTAAGGGCAGATGATGAGAAGTTGGCTTACAATGATGCATTGAAACAAGTGTTTAACGATGATCCAGAGCTATATCAACGTTATCGTGCTGAACTAGTATAATTGTAAATGTAAAGGAGGAAAGAATATGTCATATGAAGACAGAGGTAAAGCTATTTCTTTAATAGCAGATGCAGATTACGACCAACGTTATATTGCTGTATCAAAGACAGCGGTTGATGAGGAATTTACTATTTGCGCCGCGGGTGAGATGCCTATAGGTATTTTACAAGAAAAAACAAAAGAAGACACTGCAGGACCAGTATTAATCAATGGTGTTTCTTTTGTTGAAGCTGGGGCGGCTATTGATGCGGGCTCTGGCGTAGTTGTGGGTGCTGATGGTTTAGGTGCAGCAGCAGGTGAGGATGCAGTCAACGTTTACGGTGTAGCTCTTAATGCGTCATCCGCAGCAGGAGATATTATATCCGTGTTACTACAAATTTAATTTTAAGGAAAAGGGAGGTTATGTAGATGCCTAGTAAACAAGATGTTCATATAGACAAGATATTAACTAATATGAGTGTTAAATATGCACAAGATGAAAGTGCATATATTGCAGGACGAGTTTTTCCTATGGTTCCTGTATCTAAGCAGTCAGACAAATTCTTTAAATACGCAAAAGAAGACTGGTTTAGAGATGATGCAAACAAGCGTGCAATGGGTACTGAATCTGTTGGCGGTGACTATGAGATCGAACAAGATTTCTACTATGCTGAGAGATATGCATTCCACAAGAATGTATATGATGAGGAACGTGCGAACTCTGACGATCCACTATCCCCAGATGAGGACGCTACTGCATTTGTTACAGACAAGTTACTTTTAAACAAAGAGAATAATTGGGCAAGGAAATTCTTCGTACCAGGCAAATGGGGTACGGATATCGCCGGAGCAGCGTCTTCTAGTGCTGGAAATGCAGCCTATTGGGATGACTATGATGTATCTGACCCGATCAAAGATATTAGTGATTATTCCACAGCTATATCTGAAGTTACCGGAAAGCAGCCAAATACGCAAGTTATCGGACGTAGAGTATATAATGCTCTAAAGAATCACCCAGATATTCTTGATAGAATTATATATTCACAGAAGGGTGTTGTAACTGCAGATCTGATTGCTGAGTTATTCGATGTGGAAAGAGTCCTAGTTGCTAATGCTATTCAAAATGTTGCTAATAAAGGGCAAGATGCACAAATGCAATACATCTTAGGTAACAACGCACTACTTTGTTACACGGCTGACGCACCTGGGTTGAGGACAGCTACAGCAGGTTATACATTTACTTGGACTGGTTTAATGGGCTCAGCTGCCTGGGGTGGACGTATCAACAGAATACCTAATCCACTATTAGGTATTGGCACTGAACGCATTGAAGCAGAAGTATGCTATGATATGAAGATTGTCGCGCCAGATATGGGAGTATTCTTTAATAATATAGTTCAGGGGGTGTAATCCATGGCTGAACGCTATATGGTAACACGTAGGTGGATTAAGCATAAGGGCAAGATCTACCGTAAGGGCGAATTATTACCCGAAGATTTTACACGCCATGACAGGTTTCGCAATATCTATCCTAGTAGAATAGGTATTATTGATGTAACTGAACCAGAAGTACCAGAAGTACCAGAGGGAGCCCAAGTTGATCCAGTGACAGAATTAGCATCAAAGGTGGCGTCTAAGCAAGTAAAACCACTAAGCAGTGCTACTGCCAATAAGGGCTCCGTAACTGCGGCGCAGGCTTCGCCAGAGACTAAAACCACTGGTACGAAGCCTACGTTTAAAGTGAATGGGGATATACCTAAGTCCAAATAGAGGAGGGGGTCGCAATGGCTTTTAGTTATAACCCAGATCAACTGGGTAGTTCCAAAAAAGATCAAGTACGCTTCTTGTTAGGCGATACGAATGAAGCTGGCGCCCTTCTAAAAGACGAAGAGATCATGTTTTTACTTGTGCAGAATGGCGATGATATTATAAAGACAGCTACCAAAGCGTGTGCTTCTATCATTGCGTCATTGACTAGTCTCGTGGATTTTACTATTGGCCCATATTCAGAAAGTCATGGTAATAGATTAGATGCATATAAGTTACTATATGAATATTTGCTAAAGCAGGGGGCTAGTTTAAATGCGCCAACGTCCCAATGTCCCACAACTAAGTCGGTATTTCATTATGACATGATGTCGAGGGATAAGTATGAAGATAAACCCTAAAATCAAAAGTATGATGTTTACCACTCCTGTAACTGTGTTTTCCGTGGGACGTAAAGATAGTGCAGGAGATAGGTTAGAACAAGAATCATTTACAACATATGGATATATCTATGATGAGATGAAGATGGTAACTAATCAATTGGGAGAGCAGGAGTTATCTACGAGGCAAATTTATTTACCCGAAGATTCTATAGTACGGATAGAGGGTACTAGCTTAATTACTTGTCTAGATAGTGAAAAGGCTAGAATTATACGGCGTGAAGAATATCGGGGTAGGGATAGCCAAACATTGATTGGGGTGATTTATTTGCCATGAAGATGAAAGTAAATATAGACCGATCCAGTGTAGCTAAGGTGCTGAGTCAGATTAGGCAGAAACAGATGATTATTAGTGAAGCAGGTGAACGCGCCGTAGCACGCGCAGGCCAGACTACGTTTGACAAGGCACAAATGAATGCACCTGTTATGACTGGGGCATTAAAGAGTAGTGGGCGTGTTGATAACAAGATAGAGGGAAATAAGATCACTGCTACAATTAGTTATGGTGATTCTACTCTGGGTTATCGCGGTGTTCCTAC
>CAZDWP010000033.1:0-13180 GCA_964508985.1 uncultured Herbinix sp.
GGCTGTAATAGAGAGCATATTATTCGTGCCACATTGGAATCCATAGCCTATCAAAGCTATGATGTAATTAAAGCCATGGAAAATGATTTAGGATCCAGTCTTAAGTCCTTGAGAGTTGACGGAGGAGCATGTGCGAACAATTTCCTTATGCAGTTTCAGTCAGACATCCTAGACACTAAGGTACTGAGACCGGAATGTATTGAGACAACGGCTCTAGGAGCGGCATATCTAGCTGGATTATCTGTGGGATTTTGGAAGGACAAGGATGAGATAAAGAATAATTGGGCATTATCTGAGACCTTTATACCCGATATGAAGAGTGAACAAAGAGATAAGCTAATAAAGGGTTGGCATAAGGCGGTCGGACGTTCCTTCTCATGGGCAGAGGAGTAGAGAGGTGATTTATAATTGAAGATAGAAGACGGTATTATCAAACAATTAATAGCCATGGAATATCAGCAGCTTAATATAAAGACTAGTGCAATGGATATGTTTTATCATTCTGATTATATGGGAACAAAGATAGTTTTGATTATTCGGGCTATATCGGGTAATGAGATATCTCCTCATGAATATAAACGCATTATAAATAATACAAAAAATCGTTTTGCTGAAAGTGGATTTTCGGATGTTCATGTGTTGGGACTGATACTTACTGCCGTACCTGACAGAGTAAGGCAGCTTCATTATGACGTGGAAGATCATTTTATAGTGGATTTATGGGACAGACGCATTATAATATATGAGAATCAAACGCCATATTTTACGAATCTAGCATCTATAGTTGAAGATATAATCCATGATGAAGATTATTCGACAGGGCTTGAAGAGAAAGAATATAGCCAAGGCTATAATACACATGACCGTAAGACGCAATGGATAACCCTATTTAATACAATATTTATTGTGGCGAATATAATAATTTATCTGCTATCTCATCATACAAGCATATTAGGGGAAAGTGCCAATGTATTGCAAAAAGGGGCCTTGTCTTGGTTTAGGATAAAAGAGGAGGGAGAGAATTATAGATTATTAACATCGATGTTTCTCCACTCCGATTTTGAACATTTAGCTAATAATATGTTGGTATTGTTTTTCGTAGGAGATAATCTTGAACGAGCGGTAGGAAAAATAAAATATTTGATTATTTATTTTGGTTCAGGAATTATTGCAGGTATTTCATCTATCAGCTATAATATGATTAAGGATAGATTGGTATTCTCCATAGGGGCCTCCGGTGCTATTTTTGGAATTGTTGGAGCTATGGGATATATTCTGCTGGTTAACAAAGGACGTATGGAGGATATAAGCAGCAGACAGATTATTTTATTTACAGTATTTAGCCTTTATGGTGGTATTGCCAATGCAGATATAGACAATGTTGCTCACATAGGGGGCTTTATCGGGGGAATTATACTTGCCCTTATTATGTATAGGAGATCAAAAAAAGAGCTTAAGGGTGAGGCGTTATAATGTACCTAGTAGTATGGGAGGAGAGTTGATTTATGAAGATCAATATCTATTATGGTGGTAGAGGGTTAATCGAAGATCCGACCTTATACGTAATCAGTAAGCTAACAGAGGTGCTTAAAGAGTTAAGAGTAAAGGTAACGAGATATAACCTATATGAAGAGAAGAACACCATCGCCATGCTTCCAAAGACACTGAAAGAGGCTGACGGTATTATATTAGCGACCACTGTTGAGTGGATGGGTATCGGTGGATATATGCAGCAGTTTTTGGATTCTTGTTGGCTATATGCAGATAAGGAGAAGCTTGCAAAGCTATACATGATGCCTGTAGTTACCGCAAGTACCTATGGCGAGAGGGAAGCTAAACTTACATTGATTCAAGCATGGGAGATGCTGGGAGGAATATCATATAATGGGTTGTCAACCTATGTAGATGATCATGTAGAGTTTGAGACGAATACTGATTATGCCAAATTAATTGAGAATAAAGCAGAGGCATATTACCGGGTTATAAATCAAAGGAGAAGTATGCTTCCTGCGAGTAATATAGTCCTTAGACAGAATTTATTGAAAAGTAACTCAATAGTATTAACACCCCAGGAAAGTGAACAGCTTTCTGTATATGTCTCGGATGACACCTATGTAAAGAAGCAAAAAGAGGATATAGAGGAGCTTACACAGCTTTATAAGGATATGATGAATGGTGGAGAAAATGAAAGTGGCCAAGAATTCATTCGAAATCTAAAGGAGAACTTTCACCCTATAGAAGATTTTACAGCATCATATTCGATAGAATTTTCAGACACTAAAAAAACACTTATTGTTGAAATAGAAGAGAAACATCTGAAATGCTATTATGGTGATAAGGCAGATGCAGACGTCATAGCAAAAACTAAATGGGAAGTTATGAATAAGCTGGTACTTGGGAGAATTACTTTTCAAGGGGCGTTCATGTCTGGAGAACTAACGGCAAAGGGTAATTTCAAAACGCTTAGAACCTTTGATCAGGTATTCCAATTTAATATATTATAAATAATACTAAAGAGGCAGCAGGATTGTAAAACCTGTCAAGGTATCGGTGGATGACACTTGAATGTTACCCATATGGGCTTCAATGATTCTTTTAGCCAGAGCAAGACCAATTCCGCTACCACCGGTCTTGTAGGTTACAAATGGGTTAAAGATTGTATCGATCTCATCATCGGGTATTGGCTGACCGTTATTATTAATCTGTAATGACAACATAGATCCACTATCGGTGGAGCATATACTTAAGATAAGCTCTATGTAATTTCCAGGCTCCGTAGCCTCGAGGGCATTCTTCAGTAAATTTGATAAGACTTGCTTTATCTTATCAGAATCGCAGGGGTAGGAAGAACATACGGATTCGCACTCAGCTGTATGCTTAAATGTTAGAAACTTTTTTTGATTATCTGCTTGTGGCGAATGGTTATCTACTACAACCTGTATTAAGTTTAATAGATTGGTGTCCTTAATATCAAGGGTAGTGATTGAATTCAATAAAGAAGCATCGGTCATACAATGCTCCATATCCTGAATTAGTTCAGACAACTGACTCCAATATTTGTAGTCCTTAACCTCCTGATGCTTCATTTCTATGTACTGAATGGTTCCCTTTATAAGTGATAAGGGATTTCTAAGCTCATGAATGAACATAGAGGTTATATTTTTGTTATCGTCCATAATTTTATGGATTAGTCCGTCATTTGTTTGGCTATAATCCTGATACATCCGAACTCCTTTCCAAACCATTCTATATAATTGCTCTTGGTTATAAACTTCTTTATTAGCTATTTTATCAAATAATGGAAATAAATGCAAGTGTGCAAGAGGAGGTTAAAACCTCCGTTATAAGTAGAGTAAATTTTAATAGTATTGAGGAGGTTAAAACCTCCGTTATAAGTAGAGTAAATTTTAATAGTATTGAGGAGGTTTAGAATAATGGACAACTGTATTTTTTGTAAGATAGTCTCAGGAGATATCCCCTCATCAGCCATATATGAGGATGAGGACTTTAAGGCTATCATGGACATTTCTCCTGCATCGAGGGGACATGTAATAATACTATCAAAGAAGCATTTTGATAATCTTTTTGAGCTAGAGGATGATGTGGCTAGAAAAGTACTTATTGTAGCTAGAAGGATTGCTGTTGCCATGAAGGAAGAGCTTAGCTGTGATGGCATTAATCTTCTGCAAAATAATGGCGAGGCCGCTGGTCAAAGCGTATTCCACATTCATTTTCATCTGATACCCAGATATAAGGATGATAAGCTTCATCTTACCTGGACACCGGGTAAGTACGAAGATGGAGAGGCGGCAGAACTTGCTAAGAAAATCTCGGACAGAATTTAATATAAGATTATCAAGTTTAAAAGGTCCTACCAATTGTTAAAATTGGTAGGACCTTTTTACACATACTTCAAGGTTTTATGATTGGGTAGCTTTAATTAAATTCATAATTGTATCTATAGAATTGTTTAACTCACTCTTATTCATAGCCTTTATGTATTCCTGCCTGTTTCCCATAACAGTCTTTATTGCGTCCAAAAGGCTGCTAATTGTAAGGTTCTCTTCCATGAGTAGATAGGAATATCCTTGATTCTCAAAGGATTCTGCATTTAGGATCTGATCCCCCCTGCTTGCATTTAATCCAAGGGGAATTAAGATGTTTGGAATTCTAAGAGAAAGAATTTCACAGATTGCATTTGCTCCGGCTCTTGATATTACAATGTCCGAGGCGGCGAACAAATCGCTTAATTCTTCCTTAATGTATTCAAATTGTGCATAACCCTTTGTATCTGCAAGCTTTGGATCTATATTCCCTTTACCGCAAAGATGAATGACCTGATAATCTCTTAATAGTGTAGGGAGTAAGCCTCTTACCACATCATTTATTACTCTGGAGCCGGTACTTCCACCGATTACCATCAAGACAGGCTTATTTGCCGTAAAGCCACAAAAATCCAAGCCTTTGATTTTATTTCCTATAAATAGTTCCTTACGGATGGGGGTACCCGTAAGCACAGCCTTCTCTTTGGGAAGGTGCTCCATAGTCTCTGGAAAATTGGCACATACCCTTTTGGCGGCAGGTATTGCAATCCTATTGGCTAAGCCCGGTGTCATATCGGATTCGTGGATAATAACGGGAATCCGGAGCTTTTTTGCAGCAAGAACAACAGGAACGGATACGAATCCGCCCTTTGAAAAGAGAATATCCGGCTTAAGCTTCTTTAAAATCTTGCGTGCCTCGCGATATCCTTTAATGACTTTAAAAGGATCCGTAAAATTCTTTAGATCAAGATATCTTCGAAACTTACCTGAAGAGATACCGTAATAAGGAATATGATACTCTTCAATTAGCTTTCGTTCGATTCCATCATATGACCCTATATAGTGGATATCATAGTTTTCATTCGTAAGGGCAGGCAGTAATGCTATTAATGGGGTAACATGACCAGCAGTACCACCACCAGTTAAAACGATACGCTTCATATTGAAGTCCTCCTCGTATACATTCTAGACCAGACATATGGTTTTTGCAATTACATTTTTAAGATTATCGCAACCTATGACTTAGAAAAAGTTGAGTAATTAGCAGGAAATGTTATAATCATTAATATGAAAGCTAAGACTTTTGATTGGAGGAATAGAATGAAGAAAATTGGTATTATAGGTGCAATGGAGGAAGAGGTAAATAAACTTAAGGAACTTATGGAAGATGTGAATATTAATTGTATTGCTTCCATGAACTTTTATGAGGGCAGTCTTAAAGGGTCACCCTTAGTCGTGGTAAGAAGCGGAATCGGCAAGGTTAACGCTGCCATTTGTACTCAGATTCTTGTAGACAGATATGAGGTTGATCTGGTTATTAATACTGGAGTTGCAGGATCTCTTCGCAATGAGATTGATATTGCCGATATCGTCCTTTCAACAGATGCCCTTCAGCACGATATGGATGCAACCGGCTTTGGTTATGAGATGGGTGTCATTCCAAGAATGGAGCAGTCTATTTTTCAGGCAGATAAGAAGCTTATAGAGATGGCTAAAAGTGTATGTGATGAGGTCCTTCCTTTATTGGGCGTCCATGTAGGAAGAATAGTTAGTGGCGATCAATTTGTATCTGATTCTGACAAGAAGGAATGGCTTGTTAAGACATTTGACGGATATTGCACTGAGATGGAAGGAGCCGCCATAGCACAGGCAGCATATTTAAACAATATACCCTTTCTAATAATTAGGGCGGTTTCAGATAAGGCGGATAATAGTGCCGAAATGGTATATTCGAAGTTTGAGGCTATTGCCATAGATAATACTTTCTCTCTCTTAATGGGATTGTTAAAGAAAATTAATAATCTGTAATTAATACGATAAATAATGTAATTACTTCATTGATAGACAATAAGTGAACTGTTATAATTATACAAAAGACAAATTAAGGAAGGCGAGGATGATTTGATGGAGTATCGGAGTATAATAGCAAGAATGATAAATAGTATTGAACATTTAATTGTCGGAAAACGAGAAGCAGTTGAGTATACATTGATTACTTTACTTGCAGGAGGGCATCTTCTTTTAGAGGATGTACCCGGAGTTGGAAAGACCACTCTTGCAAAGGCTCTTGCACAGACCATAGATTGTGGGTTTACACGAATCCAATTCACCCCTGATACTCTGCCAAGCGATATTACAGGCTTGTCTATCTATAATATGCAGACAGGAGCTTTTGAGTATTCCAAGGGTGCTATTATGACTAATATAGCATTGGCTGATGAAATTAATCGTACCTCACCTAAGACACAAGCCAGTCTTTTGGAAGCCATGGAAGAAAAACAGTTAACAGTAGACGGTGTTACATATCCTCTTCCAAAGCCATTTATGGTTATAGCAACCCAAAACCCAGTGGATTATCTTGGTACATATAATCTTCCAGAAGCACAGCTTGACAGATTCATGATAAAAATATCCATAGGATATCCCTCTGCTTCTGACGAGCAGATTATGGCAGATAAATTTCTAGGCAAACAATTTTCCAGTAGTTTGGAATCGGTGGTTGACGGGGAAGCCATTATAAAGATGCAGGAAGAAGTTACAGAGATCAAGGTAAATCGGGACTTGGTCAACTATGTCACAAGGTTTATTCAGGAGACGAGAAAGGACAGTAATATTTCCCTAGGCGCAAGCCCCAGAGCTACGCTGGCCTTAATTCGTGCTGCTCAGGCAAAGGCTTATCTTGAAGGAAGAACCTACTGTATTCCAGATGATATCCTTGAGCTTGCAGTGCCTGTCATAGCCCATCGTATTATTCTTTCACCAGAGGCAAGATTGGCACAGACAAAGGTAGAAAAGGTACTAAAGGATATTTTATCGAAGATTCCCGTACCTGTTCTAAACAACGCATAATAAAAGCTGAATAATATATAGTAAGATATTAATACAAATCACACATAGAAAAGAGCTTGATAGAATGATAATCACTCGTTTGTTAAGTGTTCTATTCATAATTGGGAGCGGGATCTTTGCCACATATTTTGGAGGCAATATATCCTATGCTCTTTTTTATCTAGCAATCTTCATTCCAATCGTATCCTTTCTCTATACTGTATATGTATATTTCAGATTTAAGATATATCAGTCCATGGCTAACTATATAGTTGTTAAGGGAGACTGGAATAGTTATTCCTTTGTAATTGCTAATGAGGATTTTATAGCATTTCGTAATGTCAAAGTAAATTTCCTTCATGACAAATCCACTATTAAAAAAACAGAAGAGAGCATGGAATATTCCTTGCTGCCCAATGATAAGGAGCGGATGGAGACTAAGCTTAGGTGCAATTATCGAGGGGAATATGCTGTAGGAGTGGATTCTATCCAGGTCACTGATTTTTTATATTTATTTTCTATAAATTACCCTATTGCATCAAAGCTTAAGGTTTTGGTATTGCCAAGAGTAGTAAGTTTAGATCAATTAGGTATTGCTCCTTCACTGATAGACTCCAAGAATCCCGTCAGGTTCAGTAATGCTGTAGAGGAGGAGCTAGACACAGAGATACGAAAATACAATCCCGGAGATAATAAAAAAAGAATTCATTGGAAGGCCTCGGCTAGGACTAACGAGCTGTTAAGCAGAAAATATAATCAAAAGCCTAAGGCTGAGGTAGTCTTATTTATGGATCTTACAAAAATCACTGAGGATGAACTAGGAATCGTTATAGCTGAGGATAAGATAATTGAAAGCGTGCTTGCCATAGCCGATTATTATGCATCAAGGGGCACACCCTCCCATATTATCTATGATATGAATGGTATCAATCAAATGCCTATATATAATAAGAGTGATTTTAATGCCTTTTATAAGGCTTGCATAAAAATAAGATTCGCGGCAAAAATTCCAGTGGGTGAGCTGATTGCAAGGCGTCTGCAAAGGGGAGATGACGGAATGTTTTATGTAACAGCAACCACTAAGCTTACTAAGGACCTATATCTTAGCTCACTTAAGGCGCTATCAGGGGGAAACCGGCTCTGTATATTATTTATCAGTGGTGATGTCTCCGAGACTACAAAGAGCTTGATTGAGGACATGAAGAAGGCGGGAGCTGACATATATCAAATTATGCCAAAGGACGAAATCGGTGATATTCTTACCAATGATGACTCCGTCATCTAATGATTTCGCAAAGGAGGGAAGCATATGTCGCATGATAGTAAACAGGGCTATCAAATTTATTATTCTTTACTCGGAATGATATTGACCCTAGCTATAATACTATGGATAAATGAGCATTTTGTTCTTAAAGTGAATATATTTGTTTGCATTTTATATGGGCTTGTTATAGCTGTATCAATCTATATTTTTAATAGATATAAAAAAAATACCGTCAGTTATCTTGTGCTTCTAAGTCTGTTGCCTTTGGCGGGATTAATATTCCTAATAAGCAAAACAAATCCAATAGAATGGATAAGCGAAATTATTGATTGGGTCATAAGATATGATAGGACGGATGATTTATATGAAGCTATGGGGGCATATTCTGTTCTTGCTGCCGCATCCTTAGTTGGAAGTATCTTTTTTTATCTGATTGTAAAAAGGCTAATGAGCAGATTGCTTCTTGGAGCTGTGATAATCACAATATTTATAGTATTTACAGTGTTTAATATACATATTGGAAAGGTAGCAGTTGGAGTCGGTATATTCTATATGCTGAATATATTAATAGAGCTTAGTGGTATTCTTTATGAGAGAAAAACTGGCAATAAGGATAAGAAGGAAAGCATACTATACCTAGTACCGGTATGTATATTATTGTCATTTATTGCGTTAGGTTTTCCTTCTAAGGCCGAACCCATCCAATGGACAGGAGTTAAGAATATTTATTACTCTATTAAGGAGGGAATTGATAAGCTTATAACAGAGTGGGAATTTTTTGTCAGTGAAGGAGAGGGCGAATTTTCAATTGCTTTAAGTGGATATTCCGAAGAGGGAAGTCTTGGTAACGAGGACTTGGTGGAGAATCACAAGGTAGCCTTGGTTGTTACCGGTAGACGTGGTCTGTCCCCCATATATCTAACTGGCTCCGTTAAGGATATCTATACGGGATACAGTTGGGAAAATAGCAAGGAGAATTATCTACGGGATGAGCAGGAATATCAAATGGATCATGGAGAACTTCTTTATGGCTTATCTAGATTAGATCCTGAGATATTTGAAAATTATAGAATGGCTGAGTCTAAGACGATGGATATAATATACAACAATATAAAGACTAAGACATTTTTCTATCCTTCAAAGACGAAGTGGTTTAAATTCAGTAGAGAAAACGCAAATTTTGATTCAGAGCCTGCTGGTATTACATTTGCTAAGGCGAAAGGGGATAAAACCAAATATAATATTTCTTATTATGAGATAAACCTGCAGGGACAGGAGTTTCAAGATATGCTAAGGCAGGCGGACGATTTTTCTTATGATTATAGCGGGACTATAGATTATGAAAGAATCAATTGGGTTATAGGTGAATTCCATGTAAGAGATAAGGAGGAATTTATCCTAAGTAAGGAAAATTTCTATGACCTATATAAAAAGAGGGCTGAGATAATCTATAACAGCTATACAAATCTACCTAACACTTTGCCGGTACGGGTTAAGGAGCTGGCTTATGAGATAACAAAGGAAGAGGACACTAGATATGATAAACTAAAGGCTATTGAAGCATATCTTCTGGAATATGAATATAGCCACACACCGGGAAAAAAACCGGAGGATGCTGATTTCGTGGATTATTTTCTATTTGATAACAAGAAGGGATATTGTACCTCATTTGCTACATCCATGGCTGTGCTTGGACGAAGTATCGGAATCCCCACAAGGTATGTTGAAGGTTTCGCGGTTAATTATGAGGATAGGGATGATATAGGGTTCCTAGTTAGAAACAGCGATGCTCATGCTTGGGTGGAGGCTTATTTTGATGGAGTGGGCTGGATTCCTTTTGAAGCAACACCGCCGTATCATGAGCAACGCTATAATGAGTGGGCTCCGCGTAAAAAATATGAGGATGGTGACAATAGTAGATACTATAATATACCGGAAATGATACCGCCTATGATGGGAATAACAGACTTTAATGCCACAAATTCCAAGAAAGATGACGGAGCCAGGGCACTAATATTGATATTTATTTTTATCTGTATGCTTCTTGCTCTTTCAATAATACTGATAACTTATTACCTTATATTAAGACGTAGATATCGGAAGGAAATTGCCGCATCAGATTACAATAAGAAGACGTATCAGATGTTCCTGCGAATTCTTACATTATTAAGATACGAAGGATTTATATTGGATGCGCAGGACACCTTACTTATGCTGTCTGAGAGGATAAAGGACAGATATAAGTATGATAAGATTACGTTTAGACATATAGTAAATATATTCATGGCTTACAGATATGGTGAGGTAGACGTCACCGATAAGCAATTTGATAAAGTGAATATATTCTATGAAGGATTATTGAAGGCACATGAAAATGAAACCAAAGCACTTAAGCTTCATATTGAGGAGTTCTTATTCCTTGCTAAGACGTATAGTCATAGTGCTAATCATTAAGTGTAGTAAGTTTAACTCCAGTATAATAATAGCTTAATATATCCTTATAGGAAGAACCCTCTTTGGCCAAGGCATCTGCACCATATTGACTAAGACCGACGCCGTGGCCAACACCTGTACATATGATTCGTGCCTTACCTTCGTAATCTTCAATATAAAAATGGTTGGAATTTAGTCCGAGAATAAGGGCGAATTCCTCTCCTGATACCGGCATATTATCAAGGGAAACCTTGGTAACATAGCCGGTACTGTCTCTTTCTTCTATGGAAATATCCTTAAAGAAGGAACTCTCGGTTATATCAAGAGATGGATAAACCTGCTTTAAAATGCCTATCAGTATGCTTGGTTCATACTCTGTAATTCTAAGATAATGGATGGAGGTAACATCCTGTTTACTCGAAACACTTATAAGATATGGTATATCTATATCCCAGGCTTCCTTAGCATTTCTAGTATATCCAGTTCCGCTACCAAAAAATACGGGAAGAATTAAATTATCATCATATATTAAAACCTCATCCTTGGTCCCGCGGACACAGTTTTCAAGCTTGGTAAATTGCTGAACATAATTATTGCTGCCCCAGTATTGTTCCATCTCATCAAGGCCTATATAGGATAATCCTAACTCGGAGGTAGTAAATTCATCTTTGCCAGGATTGTCCTCAGATAGCAAAGCAATGTTATAAAGGGCATATGTACGGGATACAACGGCCTGAGCCATAAGGGCTTCGATATGATAGCCGGCAGGCATATTGGCAGCCACAACACCTATCAAATATTCATCAAAACCCAGCTCCTTCTTAATACCGTTTGTCTCATAATATATATGAAAGTCCATTGTTTCTATGGAATAATGAGAATTTTTATTTGAGAATATAAGCGTAAGAATAAAAGGCAGCAGTAATACTACGATAATTACAGCCACCAGCTTATAAAAAATCTTTTTCATGTTCACACCCTAATAATAGTATTGTTACATTATATTATACTAAAGTTTGATTATGCCCATGATAATTACTATCTCTTAGTGTGATTTTTCTGTAGAAAAAATAATTATAGCAAAACCAATAAGTGATACAATGGTTCCTAGCATCATCATATCAGATACACCGCTTATATCCAGCAACTTTCCTCCACTTATACTTGCGATGGTTCCGGCAACGCCTATAGTCGCGGCTCCCAGCATAGCTTGTCCCTTGTTCCTGTCCTCTTCGTTAATGACCGAATTGACATAATACACAGAAGCAGGAGTAAACAAAGCAAATGAAAGCATCTGAAAGGCCTGTGAGAAATGAACAGCCATGACATTAGGTGCCAACCAGATGGTAACTGATTTTACAAGAAAGAAAAATCCTGATATCTTAATTAGGGTACTACATTTTGTCTTTTTAACGATAAGGGTAAAGGCAGCCATCATAGGTAGCTCCAAGGCGGCAGCAATAGTTAGTGAGAGACCCATATCAGTGCTATTTCCACCAACGCTCTCAATAATGTTAATTAGATAGGTATTGATTAGGTTGTGGGAGTAGAAAACCATAGCGATACCAATCAGTAGAAATGTAAATCGCTTATATTTTATGAAAAAGCCCAGTACGCTTGCTGGCGGATTTACCTTGGTATCAGAGGTCACATTTATATTATTATCTTCATTGCTTTTAAGCTCTTTATTAGCAGCCTTAATTCTAAATATGTAAGCGGCAATAAAGAAGAACACATAGCATATAAGGAAGAAAGGCAGGATAATACCTGGACTAAATCTGCTTACGGCATGACCCAGTAGGTATGAGGTAACTGCAAATGCAATAGAACCTGTCCCACGAGCCAAACCAAAATTGAAAGGGTAACCATTATTCATAAACTCAAGTGCGATAGAGTTCAATAAAGGATTTAAGGTGATCTGTAGTGTATTGATAATTATGAATAAAGTAGCAACAACGATAAATGAATTGTTCCATACATTAAAGATTACTGTAAAGGTAAACACAATTAACATAATAGTTAGTATAATGTATCTTACAGTCTTTTTCTTTGATTTATCGGCAAAGGCAGAGATTGCTGGTTGTAAGATAATTGATAATATTGATGATAGAGAAAGAACAAAACCTATCTGTGTATTACTAAAATTCTTATACTGTAAAAATACAGCTGCAAAGCTAAAAATTATACATTGACTTATCCAATAGGTGCTTTGTAAAAATGCATATTTGATTGTTAGCTGTCTGTATGTCTTGTCCATGTTACCTCCGGAATAATATGATTTCTTAGTAGATTAACAAACCCAACTATATAATATAAGCATGAATAGTTTATCACACTATATAGGAGAATGTAAGTATAAAAATGGGGGACGGCACTGAGTGCAATCCCCTTCAAAAATTTATACATTATGAAATTAAAAACTCATATCAACATCTTGCTTTTTACTGTCTTCAGCTTCAAAGAATGACCTTGAGGCTAGACTTAAGCTTCCTGCTACAATGCTGCTGGGAAAGGATACAATCCTCTGGTTAAGGTATGATACATTACTGTTATATAGGCGACGAGCAGCTTGAAGATGCTCCTCAACCTCCATTACGGATACCTGCAGCTG
>CAZDWP010000034.1:0-12961 GCA_964508985.1 uncultured Herbinix sp.
GCACTAGGTGGTCTGAAAGTAGGCACAGTTGGTCTGTTTAGGTGGCAATACTCAAAGACCTATCGTATGCAAAATCTACATTATATTTGCCTATTTATTTGACGATGCTTTTATAATTTCTAAAGAAAGTCGGAAAACAATATTCTTAACAAAGGATAGGCTATACTATACAATCTCTTCAAGCCACTGAATACCTTCAATTCTCACTTCAGATATATGTAATGGAGTCTGACACCCTAGCGAGGGAGCGAGGGAGCGAGGGAGCAAGGGAACTTAGTGACCGAGCTTAACTCAATTTCTTTAAGTGTAGGATTGGCTTTATCCTTCTCGCTAAGCTTAATTTCCTCAATATCATTTAGTGGCCATTCTATACCAATATCCGGATCATCCCAGGCCAGACCGCCCTCATCATTTGGGTGGTAGAAATCAGTGCATTTATAAGCAAATACAGCAGTATCAGACAAAACAATAAAACCATGTGCGAAACCCTCTGGTATATAAAACTGAAGATTATTGGTGTCATTCAGAATAATACCATAGTATTTTCCATAGGTAGGACTGTCTATACGCAAATCTACTGCTACATCGTATACGGAGCCTTTAATAACTCTGACGAGTTTGCCTTGTGGATACTGTTTCTGGAAATGCAGTCCACGTAATACACCTTTACTAGATTTACTCTGGTTATCTTGAACAAAATTTATATCCAAGTGTTCCTCTTTCATATCATTCAAATTCCACGTTTCAACGAAATAACCACGTGAGTCACCATGGACCGTAGGTTCTATTATCGCTATCCCTTCTATTCCTTTAGGATTGTGTTGTACTTTTATTTGAGACATTGTGTTTTACCCTCCTAACTTAAAATAGTAATAGTTTGTAGCACCATTATTTATATTAACCAAACACTTCTATTAAGATGTGATACTTCTATAATTTTGAATAAGAAACAACTAAAATTGGTGTTAGTTTTATCTATTGTCATACATTTTTTTATAGTAGTCTTGATACTCCCCACTTATGATAGTCTCCCACCATTCATGATTATTAAGGTACCATTTTATCGTAAGTCCTATACCATCTTTAAACTTTGTCGTAGGTAACCAACCAAGTTCATTGTGAATCTTAGTTGGGTCAATAGCATAACGCATATCATGTCCCTTACGATCAGTTACATATGTAATTAATGAATATGGTTTGTCAAGCGCATCACAAATTATCCTTACTATATTAATATTACTCTTTTCATTATGTCCTCCTATATTATAGACTTCACCTACACTTCCTTCGTGAAGAATAAGGTCTATAGCTCTGCTATGGTCATCTACATAAAGCCAATCTCTTATATTGACTCCTTCACCGTAAACTGGTAGTGGCTTATCATTAAAAGCGTTTGTGATCATAAGAGGTATTAACTTCTCTGGAAATTGATATGGTCCATAGTTGTTTGAACATCTACTAATTGACACTGGTAATCCATAAGTCCGATGATAAGCAAGAACTAAAAGATCTGCAGATGCCTTTGAAGAAGAATATGGGGAACTTGTTTGTATCGGTGTTTCTTCTGTAAATAATAAGTCAGGTCGGTCAAGCGGTAAATCACCATATACTTCATCTGTAGATACCTGATGGTAACGCTTGATACCATACTTTCTACAAGCATCCATCATTACTGCTGTACCCTTGATATTTGTTTCCAAAAACACACTAGGATTCTCAATACTTCTGTCAACATGACTTTCTGCAGCAAAGTTGACTACAATATCAGGCTTTTCTTCCCCAAAAAGATTATACACTGTTTTTCTATCACAAATATCTGCTTTCACGAATCTAAAGTGATGATTATCCATAATGGGAGTTAATGTAGAAACATTTCCTGCATAAGTAAGCTTATCTAAGCAAATAATTCGATAATCTGGGTATTTCTTGAGCATATATAAAATAAAGTTAGATCCTATGAACCCAGCACCACCAGTAACAATAATAATCATATCTTCCTCCTACTAATATCTAAACTTCTCATCAGCAACATTTTTTAAATGAATACCATATGGCGAATTCCCATAACGATGAGCAGACTCCAATAGTTTTTCTTTTGTAGTCCAGCCGTTTCTATAAGCTATTTCCTCTGGTGCAGAGATTTTAACTCCTTGTCGTTTTTCAATCATTTGAACAAAATCTTCTGCTTCAAGAAGACTATCTACTGTTCCAGTATCAAGCCATGCAAACCCACGACCCAATACAATACCTTCTATTATTCCGTCTTGAAGGTATAAATCATTGAGTGCTGTAATCTCAAGTTCACCACGTGACGATGGTTTTACTTTTTTAGCAAGCTCAACCACTCTATTATCATAAAAGTAAAGACCCGTAATACAATAATTAGACTTTGGTTTCTTCGGCTTCTCTTCTACTGAGAGAATTTTTCCATCCTGTGCAAGTTGCATAATACCAAAACTCTCAGGGTCATGAACGTAGTAACCAAAGATCGTTGCACACCCTTTCTCTGCATTCTTAACTGCAGTATTCAAATGTTTACTTAATCCAGCACCATAAAAAATATTATCTCCTAGTATCAACGCACATGAATCATTCCCTATAAATTCTTCTCCAATAATAAATGCTTGTGCCAATCCATCAGGACTTGGCTGAACCTTATAACTTAGATTGATACCAAAGTCAGATCCATTACCCAATAGTCTTTCAAAATTTGGCAAATCTGCTGGAGTAGAAATTATAAGAATATCCTTAATTCCCGCTAACATAAGTGTGGACAATGGATAATAAATCATCGGTTTATCATAAACGGGTAAAAGTTGCTTACTTGTCACCATAGTTAATGGATATAACCGCGTCCCTGTTCCGCCTGCAAGTACTATTCCTTTCATCTATTAACCTCCTTGTTTTAGCAATATAACCTTCCAAACTCCTTAGTCTTTTCAACAATTTGTATGAGATCATCTTGACTAAGACTTTGATGCATTGGCAAGCACAATGTATTATCCGCTGCATAGTCAGCATTTAGAAATTCTCCTGTCACACCATATCTCGAAACTCTATGAAGTGGAAAATATCGATATGTTGTATAAATACTATTTTCACGTAGAAATCTAGCATATTGATCACGCTTACCATTCTTAACCTGCACATGATAAAAATAATAAGAAGTTTGACAATCTTCCGGAATTGCCAATGGTAAGTCTAGCCATTCAATGTCTTTTAAGTTTTCATTATAGAATTCATGAACAGTTGCCCTCTTATCCATAAAACTGGGCATTTTTGCAAGTTGTTCAATCCCTATCCCAGCTGTCAAATCATTCATGGTAGCTCTGTGACCGAAACAAGAAATATCAAACTCCCACCACTTTTGTGCTACACTATTCTCATATCCACTCTTAGTTTCTAGCCCAAAATAGAGCCATTTGTCAGCTTTCTCACGCATTTTAGGGTCCTTAAAGTGTAACATAGCCCCATCTCCAGAAACCAAAATTTTCATTGCATCAAATGACCACATACCCATATCTCCAATAGTCCCAATTGCCTTGCCTTTATACGAAGAACAAATACCTGCCGCACAATCTTCAATAACCTTTAGATTATAAACAGCAGCAAGTTCCATAATTTCGTCCATTTCACATGGAATCCCTCCATAATGAAGAAGAATAATAGCTTTTGTCTTTGAAGTGATATGTTTCTCGATATCTTCTGCTCTTGCATTAAGTGTTCTCTTATCTACATCACAAAGAACCATCTTTGAACCATTAGCACAAACCGCATTACCTGCACCCACAAAACTAATTGTTGGAAGAATAACCTCATCATCTGGTTTAATATCACAAAGATACATTGAAGAAAACAAACCTTCAGTACAACAATTTGTTGACAATACTCGATCTCTAGTTGTCCCAAGATGGACCGCATATTTTTCTTCAAACTCTTCCACAAGTTTACCCTTTCCTATCCAATTAGACTCAAACACCTTTTCAATTCGTGCAAGTTCTTCCTTACCAAGACTAGGTTGATAGACATTAATCATTTTTATTTCCTCCTTAAATTGCTTCGTCGACTAGCTTTGCAAATAATTCTGCTTTCATATATTGTTTCAAGATTGGTAAACCTTCTTGATATTGATTTTTATAACCTTTGAATGAGTCATTCTTCAAGATATTAAAACCACACTGTGAGTAGATACCCACTGCTTTATAACTCCAAGGTTGTGTATGTAGATATACAGGAAAAGCATTAAGATTATGGAAGACAGAAAGCATCTTCTGAACTAATGCTGTGCCTATTCCTTTTCCTGCTTCATCAGGAGAAGTTACTAACCAATGTACAGCTGAAATTGCATCATCATTGAAGATTTCAAACCAAGCAATTACTATACCTACTACTTCTTTATTTTGGTTCTCAACACAAATAAAACGTTTTTCTAATTCTTCAACATTAGATAAATACTTACTTGTAAAATACTTCAGAGCATTATCAAATGTATCGAAATCGTTTACTTCAACTTCAATCCTAGCCCACTCTCGTGCATCTCCATCCCTATAACCACGAAAGCTGTAACCAGTCGGAAGCAAAATTTCCTTAGGTTCATAAATATCACATCTCATTATCAAATTGAAATAAGTGATATTTTTATCTATTACTGTATTTCTATTCATATTATTTTTCCTTTATTTTCTTTTCGATGAGTTCTATCATTCGTAGAGGTGAGTACTCACCCGCATAGTTATAATTGCACTCTACATAATTATCTAAAATGAAATCACAATTTATTTCATTAGCATCTTCAAAAACTTGAATACAACTCTTATCATAGAAGTTAGTTTCTTTCACGATGCTATTATTAGTTAATAACTTTTTATTGTATGTAATTGCCTCAAAAAACCTTGATGTGAAACCTCGTACATTCTTTTGTGAAATTTCTAATATACATCTTGAATTAATACTTTTATACAACATTTCCTTATATGACATTGGTTTATCTATATAGTTAATGCCTTCATGCTCTTTTCTCTCTGACTTGGGAACACCCATTATGTTAATTTCACATTTAACACCCTTTGATGAAAGTTTTTTATACACATCTAACAATATTTCTAAACGTCCCTTAGAAACGCCAGCAAAAAAAACATCGCTCAATGGATATTTGTTATCTTTAGTAATAGGAATGTATGAACAAAATGAAGGAAACCAGGTAAATCCATATTTATCTGCTGTAATTTTATCATATGTAAGAATTAAATCAAAATTAACTCTAATATTTTCTATCGTGTTTAAAGTAGAACGTCGCATAGATACATCAGTTCTATCTCTATATATGTAAACTAGTTTATTATCTGGCTTAAGATTCTTGAGATCTGCAAATAGATTTGATTCCCACATATAATTAGAAATTGTTGTAAATACAAAACAAGTTGGTTTATTATTATTAAAAGCGTCTTGATAATAAGTCTTATTCCACACTTCTTTCCATGGTAATTTTACAAACTTATCTATCCTTTCAGCAGTGTGCAATCGATATAAGGGTAAAGTAGTTTTATTAACACAACCATACCGCCAATCCAGTACGAGAATACCAGAAACTCCAAACAGGTCACTTATAGCAGTCTTATAATATTCTCCAGAATCATCAAATACAACATAATTATATTTCATCTTTAACCTTTTCCCTCTATTTCTACGATTAATCATTCACACTACTGTTCCTTTTTGGAATTAAAATCTTAACATAACTTATCATTTGCAATAATTCTCGTCTTTCAAATATCAAAATGTACAGTCCAATAAATATTAAGGAAACAACACCAATTATAATAGCATATATAAGCCACGTTCCCCATGAATCCATATACGATGTTATAAATACCTGCGAAACATAATAGGCAATTATTGGACCAGAAATGAAAACTATCGCTCTACGTATCATTGTTGATAAATTGATCCATTTCATTCTTTTTTTTGCTATATACGTCCTGAAAATCAAGGATACAAGATAATATATTATAGGTCCTATCAGTACATATGTCCAATGGATCATGCCTAAACAAATACTTAATATTAAAGCAGTTATTGCACTTACAATGGATTGAACATAAGTTTCCTTAAACAAACCATACACATTTGTAAGTGTATAGCATGGCATATATAAGCAATATATAATAGTGTAAATAACAACAAAAATTGGTATTATTGAATACATGTAATTTGTGTCAAGAGTATTCAGATTGGTATATAAATAAATAAAAGGCAAGAAAAGAAATATCGAGCATGTACACAGGATAAAACCAACTATCAAATACACAAATTCTATAAGATTATATACATTGCTTATTTTTTTTTCATCCTCAGAGACAATCAGGTTTCCGAACACTTCTGATACAGAGGTTTGCATTGTGTGAAGAACCATTTTAATCATATTCTGTACCAAAGCATAAATAGCATATACACTTGCACTCTTCAAATTAGAAACCATCGTAATCAAGACTGTAGGAGTTCCATCAACAATTTGTGTCGCAACTTGATTACACATTAAATAACCTTTGTTTTTTATTTCGTATTTATCTGTTCTTTTCACAGGTGATATATGTTTTACATAACTTTTTTGATATATAATATAAAGAAATATAATCTTTGCAATTGTTCCAATTATTACAGCAATATACATATACGTAAAGTGTATTTGCATTTTTAATACCGCAAACAAAAGTCCGTAATATACAAATTTCTCAATAACTCCTGATAAAGAAAGAATGTACCTCTTCTGATGTGATGAAAACAAAATGTCATATGATGTAATATAACTCAGGTAAATGGCCCCATTCAGTCCTAGAACAATAAATGAAAGAGCAATTTCTACTGTAGTTATTCCCTCACCAACTTTATTAATCGCAATTATTGGGGCAATAATAAATACCAGCATTAAAAAAATAAGACTTATTTTTTTGAAATATCGTTTAGATGAGCCTAAAATCAGACTAATCTCCCCATAATCACCTTCAGAAACTGGTTTATACATCTGGACTATAGAAGCACCCACTGCACCTGCTTGTAACAAATTCAATATTTGTAATATTTGTTTAATTGTAGATGTCAATCCATTGACACTTGAACCATATGTGTCGATAATCGCTTTCGGCACTATAAACCCAAAAACTATTATTAAAAGTTCCAAAATTAAAGACATGCTTAAATTTCGAGTTGTATTTTTTATCCTCATACCTATCTTCTACCTATTCTCTCAACTAATATAGTATTAATCCAACCTTATACAAATAAACGACTTTTTAATTGTCAGCATAGAAGAAGTGTAAAATTGGATTAGTCTCAAAATGTGAATTCCACACTACTTCTATGTTTGTGTTAGAAGTAACCAAACTCAAGCTTAATAATATTAATGCATATGCCACCGCTCCAAACTTTATAATCATTTTCTTTTTTATTGGTACTGTATCCATATACTTTGCAATATATATATAATTAATAAAAATTAGAATTCTTTGTAACCTGGAAAAATTATCAACAAAATATAAGAATGGAAGTAATGTCATAAATAATATATTTAATGTTATCATCTCATAAGCAATTTTACCCTGTACGTTATCTTTAAGTGTACCTCTGTGTTTTCTTCTAGTCTTATACCAAATATGCACTGCTGGTAACATACAAATTGTAGTATATATCCAGTCACCAAGAATACCATTTAGATTTGAATAAGATTTTCTCATATATTTCTCAATAGTATAATGTCTTATTGGCAACCTAGAATAAAGTTTAAAAATAAAATCTCCTAGGCCAGATAACCCAAATAAATATACTGCCAAAGTAAATATTAATATTACCGTAATTTTCTTTTTATTATTTAAAAATGATAGTGGTAATAATAACAAGAAAAACCAGAAGCTACTATGTGACAATCCCGCCAAACAAACAAATCCGACATATATCAGAATGTTCTTTAAGTTTTTTTCTTCTAGCAATCTATATAAAGCTAACAATATTAATGTCATCCCCATAAAATGCCTCAATAGATAGGCGTCATAAATTGAAGAATAAATCATATATAAAGTCCAAACAAAAGTAACATTTTTAACATTTTTTCTTAAGTATAAATCTATCATGAAAAAGCTTACAACTGATATTATAGCCTTGTATTGATCATAGCTTAATTTTAACAGATTCCCTATTTTTGCGGTCAAACTGAACATTAGTTCATATTTTGTAATATAGCCTATTCCTATGGCGTTGTATTCTCGCATATAGATATAACGATCAGCAGAATCTTGGCTCAAACAAAACAACGACAATGTAAAAGCAATTATAATCCACTTAATTACTTTTGACTTTGGAAATGAGACTCCTAATAATACTAAAATAAATAGCAAAAAATACGTTATAATATATCCCATAAATTAGGACCTCCATCTAATCATTTTAAATTAATAATGTTGTTATTTCTGCTGATAATTAAATCTTAATCAAGTTTTATTACTAGAATTATGCAGTTTACCAATCTGGGGGTATAAAAAGCAATTCATGCAGTCATCATTTTCAATACTATTCACTTCGTTTTTTCAAACAGTATTTGATATTCCAGTATATTCTCCTGAAATCAATACTTCTCCGATATATTGGTAATGTGTTTTTCCCATTTAGAATAAATTCTTTCAGCACTTAAAAAATCTGAGATTTTTCTTGCATCTTTTGCAAGACCTTTAGCTCTCTCTTCATCCTTTAGCAACATATATATAGCATTTGTCATTTCTTCAAGATGGTTTACCGGAACTAGTAAGCCATTTACACCACTATTAATTAAATAACGAGAGCCTCCAACAGGACAATCTGTAGCTATACACGGCACTCCAAGTGCCATAGCTTCAGCCAATGCATTAGACATACCCTCATAATTTGATGATGATACAAAGAGTGATGCTCTTTGTACTCGTTCATCCAAATCATCAACATATCCTGGAAATCTCACTTTATCAATAATACCAATATCTGAAGATAGCTTTTCACAACCTTTTTTTAATGGGCCCTGCCCATATATTATAAGGTTATATTCAGGAAATTTATTTGAAACATTTGCAAAAGCTCTTATTAGTAAATCAAAGTTCTTTTGCTCTGTAAATCTTCCAGCACTAACTATTGTTTTATCCCTTTCACCCTCATACTTCTCTCTGATAAAATTATGATTTATTGCATTTGGAATAACAACATTATTTTTTATATTAATGCCACTTTCATTATAAAACTTTTTTGCATCTTCTGTTTGAAAAACATAACCTTCTGCATTTGGATAATAGCGTTTCCACCTTCTTTTATTACCTTTACTTCTTGAACAAAATTCTTTTGGATCAGAACGCTCAGCGATAATAACTGGTGATTTAAAAAATCGTTTCTGTATCATAAGTGATATAGTTAACTCTGGTAAAAATGTCACATAAACATCTGGCTTTTTTTTTCGTAAATATTTATTAAAGTTATATATTCGTAAAATGTTGATCATGAAATGTGGTAATCTTGATTTGCTTTCAGCATACATACATACAATATTTACACCAACATCTGGTTTATATGTAATCTTATCTGAAACTGTTAATATATCAACTTCATGTTTTTTTGAAACAAGATAATTTGCCAGATTGCAAACCACTCGTTCAGCTCCACCACAACTTAAACTACTGATCAGTAATGTCACTTTCATATTGTTATCGCTTCTTTCTATTTAATACTTTTTCTAATATATATATTGTGATTGATTGTTCATTTCTATCACTATTTGCATATTCTCATTATTGGTTAAACATACCTTTGCATGTAAAACCACTAATTATCTCTTACATATTCTTGTTGTTTAGTATCAATATTAAGCAATTTACCAATTTCCAAATCACTATCCATTGGTTCAAATGGTATCATTCCACTACAAGGTGAGAAAGTCATCTCTGAAAAATATACTTGTTCCTCAATTTGATATAAATCTACTCTTAGAAAAGGAATATTTGATGACAAATTATTTGCTAACTTCAACATCTTTTCATATTGACTTGGTTTTTTAGGGAGTTCATTAAATGGCTTATAATCACTTCTTTTGAATTTCGCAAATTTCCAATCTAATGTAAGAAAACTAATTTGTGCTGTTGCATGATTTTCTAATCCCTTTGATACATAAAGAAACTTAGGTTCACCATTGAAGCAATAAAATTTATAATCTGTTAATCCTTTCACTTCTTCATGTTCATTGCATTCCAATTCACCATAAGAGGTATTCACCATATACTTTTCTGCGATAATACGTGGCTTCACATTCTTGTATGGCCATTCACGCATACCCCAAAAATAGTTATGCTTTAAACAACCATTTATTATCTTACGTGCTTTTGTAATACTTAATTTCCTTTTATTGTCACATATAACAATTCCGCCACTATCATGTGTACATTTCAAGACAAACTGATTAGGTAATAAATCAAAATTAATATCATCGAATCTATCCCAAACTCCCAATGAAGGAACGATGTACTCTTCACCTATTTTTTCTGAAACATATTTCTTAGCTTCATACTTATCTACCATATATGTATACTCTGAACGTCGGTCGTAAAGTTTTAACCATTGAAGCTTTTCATTAAAAGAACATGGATAATCTAGGTCAAGTTTCCTATCCATACGTATTTTATATGCAATTTTTAAGTATTGCTCATCTGACATCCAATTTAAAAAGCCCCTATGACCAAGAGTCAAGAACAATAGTGTTGGATTTTTAATTATGTGTTTTATTCTATTCGTCATTTGTATCTCTCCTATTAAATATCATTTAAAGTACTAGTTTATCCCACATCTTTGCAATATTATTGATATCATATGTTTTTATCTTCTTTCGATTGTTCTTACGTATTTCTTGTCTCAAGCTACTATTATTCATAATTTGAACAATCGCCTCAGCCATAGCAGGTACATTACCTACTGGTACAACAATACCGTTTTCCCCTTTAATCAGTTCCTTCGAAACTCCCGTATAGAAATCCGTTGAAATAACTGGTAATCCAACAGCTATCGCTTCAAGTAAAGCATTAGGAAAGCCTTCATAATCTGACGACATAACAAATAAAGCAGCATCTTTTATTTCATCAAAGATATTTTTAGTTAAACCTTGAAATCTTACTTTATCCTCAAGGTTTAAAGAATTTACTAATTCCTTTAGTTCTGATCGAAGTTTCCCTTCACCATATATCATTAATGTTGTTTTTGGATCTATCTTACTAGTAGCACATTTAAACGATTTTATCAGTAATGGATAATTCTTTTGCTCTTGCAGTCTCCCAACTGCTACAATTCTGGGAGGTACTCTTTCCTTAGTAGCTACTGGAATAAGGGATAAATTAATCGGGTTAGGAATAATGCTGATTTGTTCCTTTCGGCTAGTTGAATAATAATCAGCAACCACTTTACTTTGGCACACCAAACTGTCAACATTTCCGTAGATATGTTTAAGAAATCTTTGCATCAATTTGCTCCGTTTCGTCGGATCATTTCGTTCAGAGGATATATGACAATAATTCAAATTACCTCTACGAGCAAGATGCGCAATAGCAGCTGCCTGTGGCAAAAAAGAGATAACAACATCTGGTTGATAATTCAAACATTCTTTTTTAAATTGTACAAATACCTTCGGCATCTGTATCAGTGTAGATATCGTTGTTGTCCTTCTGTTTTTTCTATTAACTATAATACCAGCACTCCTAAGTTTTATATCACTGTGGATGTCATAAAAAGAAGTTCCTTTCTCAAAAGTAAATATTTCAACATCATGTTCTGCAATAAATCTGTCAGATAAGATTGCAACTATTCTTTCAGCCCCTCCACCAGACATAGTTGGAATTAAAAACATTATTCGTTTGGCTATATTACTATTACCTGATGGGTATTTGTTTTTCTGTTCAACACTCATAAATTTAATTCCTCTTTAATATGTCTTTCTCAAAAACTTCTCTGAAATTTTTTCAAATAACCATGATGGGGATATAAAAGCAAAGAGATGGCTGATGGTAACAACAATAAAATCAATAAAACTTGAATATCCTCTCTTCCAAAAATCATAAATAATCATAATATTACCTTTGCAATTTTCCCAAGTCTTTCTTCTTTTTAGATTATCCTTGTCAGCTCGAAATAGTAACATAGATTCATTAATATTACTGCCTATACACCCATTGTTTAGCATTTTCACAAAGAGATCAAAGTCCTGGTTTCTTCTTAAATCTCTATACCCGCCATTCTTTAATACTACTGATTTTTTATACATAATTGTTGGGTGGTTAAACGGACATCTTCTTCTCGAATATTTGATAATTTCGTTATGGGTTACTGGTACAATTCTAGAAGATACTATTTCATTGGGATTATCATAAAACTCATCAATATTAGTTCCCAAAATATCTAGTTCTTCATCTTCCTTGAATTTATCTACTTGTAACTCACACCTTTTTTCTAAAGAGATATCATCAGTATCCATTCTTGCAACCAATTCATTTCTACATTCTCTAATCCCTACATTTAAAGCTTTACCTAGACCCATATTTTCTTCTAATACAACAATCGTAAATAATTCAGTATATTTTAAAACATAATAATTGATTACCTTATCTAATTCTTCAGTTATTGGACCATCTTTTACAATAACAATTTGATCAGGTATTAACGACTGATTAACCATACTTTCAATACTAGTTTTGAAGTTTTCAGGATTCTCTTTTTTATATACCGACATCAAGACACTATATTTTTTATTATTCATTAGCATTTCAACCTTTTCACCATATCATTTATGTTTCATAAATTTAATAAAAATAGTATAATTACTTTTACCATTAATATGTTTATTTAAACTATTTACTTAACCTCATAATACTCCACATACCAATCCGCAAACTTTTGCAATCCATCTTGAATAGAA
>CAZDWP010000035.1:0-12841 GCA_964508985.1 uncultured Herbinix sp.
TATTGTATCATTTACAATATCTTTCATATGATTATTCGTATATATGAAATGAATAATTTATTCCTGCGATAGACACCTTATCTGCTTTAATAATTTCATGCCTCTGATAGCAGGATAATGGCTTATCATTTAGACTGGTTCCATTCGTAGAATTCAAATCAGTTATATAGTACTTTTCCTCTTCCTTTGTTATCTTAACATGATATCTACTAACAATCTCTCTATCCAGAAAGTAATCCACATTACTTTTTAGCTTCCCTATAATGAAAGGAAAGTCCCTTATATCTATCACGCTATAGCTATCCTTATCCTCAGGCTCAAGATAGCATCCAGAGGAAGCAAGATCCGAATTTAATAGTATCGTTGATTCAGTTTTATCATCTGATACATCTGTAGCTTCTATTTTTCTTTTAGGAAGGGTGTACTTATATTCATTCTTAATATGTTCCGTTTTCTTATCCTCTTGCGGCTTTTCGCTATACTCGACTCTTGGATCAATGTATTCCTGCTTGCTAATGATTTTAGTCAAACGATTATTCTTATTCCAAATAACTTTCATTAGGTAGCCTATTATTATGCTTAATATTAAAAGCAAAGCCATAAGCTTACCATAATCTATTCTATTTCCGATGGAGGTGTATACGATTTTCATGTTAAGGCAGATAGCGAGCACCATTATAGCTCCTATGATGCTGGCTCCTGCATATATATATATTCTAAAGGGAAAATAGTATAATTCCTTCTCATCAGTTATCTTTTCCATCATAACCGGTATCTGTCTTCTAGGTTTATATTCTTCTTTTACAGTTTCATCTTTCTTTGCAGTTTCCTCTTTATTCGGTTCATAGGTATCATCATGATTGCCATCTTTCTTAATGCTTATATTCAGATTCTTTCTACTTTCTATCATGATAGATTTGTCAGTCTTGCTTTCTCTGATTGCTGATAAGAGTTTATTAAAGGAAAACTCTTCATCGTGACACACTGCATATAGATTATAGATATAAAGTACAGCATCCTTATCATTGTATTCAACCTTATTCATAAGATGTTCAATTAAGGTGGCTATCTGTATACCTATGTCTTTGTTGTATCCTGGAAGGTAAGCAAAATATAGCTGGCGCGATGTAAGTTCTATATAGATATGCTTCGGCTCGAGTATTAGGTCGTTTTCATTAAGTAGATATTCATAGGTATGCTCTATCAGATTAGCCAGGTTTGCAAATAAGTTCTTTAGCTGTTCATGGTTAATATTGCTTTTAACATAAATGGTTTCGATAGATTGCTTGGCTGTAATGTCATAATAGTACAATACCTGATTGTCAATAGTCCTTGGTTTGGGCCTTATGATTCCTTCTATGGGATTTGCCTGTAGCATACACACACAATATGCTTCATTATCGCTATTATCCGATTTAGGTATAACAAGATAATTATGACGAAGATCCTTTTTATAACTTACGTCCATAGTCCTTCTCCTTTTCTAATCAGGTACAAGCTTTCCTATGCTTTCCTTTATTTTGTCGAAGCCCTTTATCTTGGATCCCGTATCCAGTATGACCTCTGATATTCGAACCGAATCCGCAGGGTAATGATATGCGGATTTAGCTTCTATAAGCAGATTATTATTCGAGGAGATTATCCACTGCAATCCCTTAAGAGGGAACTTAAAGTTTCCCTCCACTCTTATAGAAATATTAAGCGTTCCCTTGGTGGCATTAACCTCTCTAATCTCTGTGGCTATAAGGCCTTTTGATAAAAGCTTATTAATATAATTCTCGATTTCCTTCTCTTGATAATTTGAATTATCGAATATCCTGCTTACTAGACCATTGTTAATCTCATTATAGTTAACCCTTCCTGTTATGATATTTGCTTCATGCTTAAGATTCATTGATGCTTTATGCAAAGCCCCATCTGTAATCCCAAGTATTCTGCAATGATCATGAAGATAGAAGGATAGGTATATTATAAAAACCATGGTAAATAGAACGATAGGCATAATAAATACCGCTTCTATAGTAAAGCTTGCTTTAGTTTTCATAGAGGTTTTCCTCCTATATTGGAATACTTATGAATAGATATGCTCCAAGAAGAAAAGGCATAAAGGGAATGGCTTTTTTTCTGCTTGCCTTATGTAGTGCCAGAAGCCCAATAGAAAACACTGCCGCCATTGTAAGTGCTATGGCAAAAAGCTCTATATTACTCCAAAAACCAAGCCCAATTCCCGTAACTCCCAACACCAATCCGTCACCTACACCAATCTTTCCTCCAGTAGCCTTACTTAATAGCACCACTCCTAGTCCCAGGGACAGCCCGAGCATCCTGTCAATGAGCGATAACATAGAGCTGAAGGGCACACATATGCACAAACAAATACCGGTCAATAGAACTATTCCCACTTTAATTTTCTTCCATTTCATATCTTGAATTGTAACTATAACCAGTAATAATCCTATTAGGATCCTAATTACATACTCCCACATAACTTATTTTCTCCTATCCAGCTACTTATCTTTACCCATTACTTTCATCCTTATTAAGCTTGTATTTATTTACCGCATCTCTTGCAGGGGGCTCTATCACTAACATCAGATAAGGGTACTTCTTTCACCGTTCTTTTGATTTTAGAGCAGCCTCTATTCGTATGATATCTATCACCGTATGGTGTAATATAATATGTCCCATGTTCAGGCTCATTACCATTGCAACAGGCTTCACAGGGATAATATTTTCCGCCATTATTATTTCTCTGCCATGTTGGCTTACCGCTCACGGTCTTTATTGATATATTTAGATGAGAACAGGTTCTCTTAAGATGATACACCTTACCGCTTTCGGTTATAAAGACTATCGCTTCTTCATTGTCGTCCTCCTCTACAATTGTATATAAAGGGGGAAGCTGATGCCCCGTCCATCCCCGAACTTTTACCCTTTGTATCATATCCATTTCTTGAAGGCCAAAAATCTTAAGAGGTATTCTCACCCGGTATCTGACAATAATATCAATATCATCATTACCCAGTAGTACCTCCGATCCATCAAAGCGGATGGCATCAAGGCCCCCGGCAATTAAAGACTTATTGCTAATATCAACATTTAATCTACTAGCCACTGTATACTTTAGGACTACATTATTGATTATGGCACCCGTAAGCTCCTCTAGTCCTCTCTGTATTCCTTCCTCTAGCATAGAAGCATCTGCAGTCTTAGCATCCTCCACATCCTGAAAGTCTGAGTACAGATATGCTGCCTTTGCCATACTTAGGCCGGATTCGGTTATTGCCTCCTGTAATACCTCCTGAAGTGTGATTATCTGTATAAAGTATAGAAGAGATATAAAAAAGAACAGGAAGAGAGGGAGTGCCAGTGAAGCCTCCACTGTAAGAGAAGCATTTATCCTTTTTGCTTTTAAATGGTTTTTGCTAAACATAAGTTTCATACTACTACCGGTACCTACTTAACCAAATCCCATCTGATGATCTGGGATGCCCGTTCTTCTAATTAATAATTATAAAGTGTCAGCAAATGATTTCTTGGAGAGAGATATTTTTTATTTGATTAAAAGAATTGAAAAGAAATGAATAACATAGAAGAGCGGACATCCCGAACCACCAGCTCTTGGGACTTGGTTTTTAATAGCTGCATTCAGCTCGAATTATAAGGGTTTTGTCATTATTAGTGTTTATGTACTTGTTCATAAATGAAAAGGCTGTAAATAGTGGCTTTATATGAAATTTGGCTTCTGCCTCATAAGCAAACGCACAATTTTGAATACTTATATCTGTACCATATCGCATATTTATGTTCTCTTGTATTAAATCCATCATTCGATATGAAAGCTTTCTTTGATTTGTCAGGAATAAGAATAGCGACAGATAATCATTGTAGGAAAAACCTTTATCATCTTTATAAGTATCAGCTTTTTTTCGAATGGCTTCTCTGGTCATCATGAGTAAATCACTATATTTTAATTCAACTTTTTTCTTAAGGATCGGTATCTCCTTACCTATAAGCAAAGCGCAGGTGTCTACAAGCGCTGAGGCAAGAGCCAACAATATCATCAGTATTCCCTGGGTAATCGCAACCAATATTGGAAGTCCCGTAAACCCCACAAGCTTAGTGGCTATGGATTTTGCCTCATTCCATTTATCCTTATCACCCAGAATAGTCGTGAAATTAAGTAGGGTTCTTAACAGAATAAGCCTTCCTATTATAGCCTCCAAATTATCCTTATCAAAAGCTTTTCCATATAGAAGGTATTCCCTTTCATAGGTTAGTACGGAGGGCTTTCTTCCTTCCATTTCTTCATCCTTTACAGGAAATCTGTCAAAATGCTCATTTATATAGCCTTGAACCAAAAGACGTTCTACTATCTCATTCGCTCCTTCACCTATAAGAGCTCCAAGACTATAATCACCAAAGCTGCCAAACAAGCCATCCGTACCCGAATCCCTTCCTCCGATCTTCAACTTCTTAAGTAGGCCGGAAAACGAAAAACCCTTCTCATCCTCAGACAGCATATCGATAATAGATGGTAGCTTATCATCTGATATCTCACTATTGGATATAATCTTAGGATCAATTACCAAACTAATGATCCCTTCTTCTATAAGATCCTTCATACCTCCTAAAAAATCAGGGGAATCCTTATCCTCTAGTACTAGGGTGCTATAATTAATATCCAGTCCCCTTGTCTCATAGTCTAATAATCTTTGATATGCCCCTTTATAGGCCTCTTTAGCGCTTATATAATCATCGTTTAACATTGCTTGATACCCATTGTCAAGGCTATCTAAACATGAGGTTAACACATTATAATCATTAGTTACTATATCCTTCATTCTAGGAAAGTTATATCCGTAGCTGTTATTAATATCATATCTTTTTAGCTCCTCTAGCCCCTCTTCAAGACTGTCATAGATTTCTGCATCTAGCTCTTCCTTCTTATTATCAAGATTACTCTCATAGGCTTTTATTAGAGGTTCTGCGTTCTTCGCTGTTTCTATAACTTGTTCTAGCTCTAATAACGCTTGTTCAGATGCAGTGAGGCTTCCTGATACCAATTCGTACATATTATTTCCATTAGAATTGATGGTATTTATACAAGACTTTTGCTCCTCTCTATAAGCATCTATATCAGCACTTATGGCTTCTGCCTCATCTCCAAGCCCAGATATTCTATCTTCTGCTTCATGGATGCTTTCTTCTATGGACTCCTTATTCTCTTTTTTATTATTAGCCAATGTCTCTTGCAACTGTTCTAAAACACTGTTTTCTTCTTCTATATGTTTTTGAATGCTCTCAAGGCTAGCTTCTAACACTCCTATGGCTATGATCACCTCATTAAGTCTTATAAAGCTATTGTCGATCATATTAAATGCATTCGAAGGGTCCGCATATCGATTCTCTAGTGCAAGAAATACCATCTCATTATTAATGCCTGTACTTTCCATAGTCGCCGTCCCGTACAGAATTTGCTTTACAAAGCATCTCTCTGTCTTTAGTGTCCCTCCTTTTCCCTTAAGAAGACCCTTTCGTCCAGTGGACACCCCATCTATATATCTCATTAGGGCAAGGATTCCCTCATCTATGGTGACCAGCTTTTCCTCAAGTTTAACCTTTTCTTCATACAAAGCACTGACCTTTTTAGGTTGTTCAAGTAGAGATGCCTTGTCCAGCAAGAACTCGGCTATATCTCCCACTGACCTATACTTCATATATTCAGTAACCTCATGAATGAACACTTCCCCTTTATAATCCACAAGACTCGTTCCTGATATAACTTCTACTGATTCCAAGGAAGTGGAATATAAATTAAGCCTGTTACCTGCCCCGTATATGCCGCGACCAGGATTTAAAGTATATGACATATAGTCTTCCATGCTCTGAGCTATTTCGCCATAGGTATTAGAGGTGTCTTCCTGTGTGCAGTCTAGACCAAACAAATGGTATTCCTCCATAAGAGGTCCATAAAATCCTGCCAAAACCGAATCCATGGATGTAAATAGAGCTCGCTCTGCAAAGACCTTTGCCGTTGTTTGCCTCGCTCCTTCTATAACTGTCATTAACAAGGATAGAATTAGAAGAAGCACTAGGCTTAGGAACACCGTAATAGATGCTTCCTGACCATGTTCTTTATATTCCTTCAATTTTAATCCTCCAACGGAGTGTTAAGTGTTTCAACCTGTTCATTAATAGTCTCAAATACGCTGTTAATTATATTCGTTATCTGATCTCGAAACAAAACCACCAAAAGTATTAGGACTAGGAGTATCAGAATTATTTCTACGACTCCGATTCCATCTACCTCTGTCTTAATAATTTTTTTAATTTTTCCCATTATCTTTCTCCCTTTCTATTAATCTATAAGCTAGGCAATATTTTATAAATCCTATAAGGTAAGTCTTATATTTGAAACGAAACAAATGCAGGTATTAAGATTATAATTAAGACGATTATAAGCATTATCATCATAGGACCTAGAAGCTTTGTGGAGGCCTCCTCACCAAGTCTTTTGGCGGTCTCCTTTCTTTCCTGAAAGGCTTCCATAGCTTCCTGTCTGAGTAAATCGGCCATATTCTTGTTACCTTTTTTAAGATTTTGTACTAGCATAGAGCTAAATTTCATATATGGCATTAGCCCTATTCTTTGGCCAAACTGCTCATATGCATTTACCTCCGGTGACCCCAGCTTTAACTGGTGTAATGTAAGCAGCATTTCTTCGTATGCATATCTCTTTTGCCCTTTATATGATTTATTCTTCTGTCTATAATCCTCAGAGATTTTACTCCATGCTTGCCTAATAGTCATTCCGGCATTGACCAATAGATTAAATTTATTAATAATTTCGGGATAATCAAGAAGGATTTGATTCTTTCTTATCTTCATATTGTCATCTAATATCTTGTCCATAAAAAACCATAGGAGAGCAGCTCCGATTATTCCGATTATAAGAACCCGAAATGCAATGTTACTTTCAGGCATTTCCCATGTAATAAGGTATTCTCCCATCCTTTTTGGAAGTTGCCATTCCTTAGATGCCGACGACTCTTTTTCGCTTATATCGAGAGCCTTATATAGCTCTCTATAAAGAAGTGTTGTTTTATCTAATTTGACAGGCCATATAGTTAAGGGTATTGTGTGCTCCACCCTTTTGTCTTCATGTTTAAGAAATGCAGTAACTTGAGTGCTAGTCCCTTTATCATCAATATCTTCATTTAATAGCCTTCCGCTAGCGGTTATAAGCCTATAGTCCTTTGGAATCCATTCTACGCCTATACCTGTGTCAGGGATATTTCTTATAAAATTTAAATCTTTATCAACATATTCAAAAGCCTCATTCTGCCCCAACATCTCCTTCTCAAGATAGGGGATGGCTTTCGCTAATACCTCTTTCCACTCCTCCTTCGTATATATGCGTTCCTTATTATGTATGGTTATTTCATCTTCATAGATATCTTCTTTATCGTTCTCATTTTCCATACGAAACCGTAGCCTTAGGTGGTCGACTCCTTCTCCTTCATTAGGTCTTGTAATATTACTATCAAATGAAGACGGCCTTATAGTTTGAAGGGATGTCAGCATGGAAATACATGAGAATGCAAATATGATTAGTAAAAGCAAAGAAGTTTTTTGATACCAATAGAGTTTTATTTGATAATCATGATGATCAGATACATTAAGTGAGCGAATTTTTCTTGATATGCCAACCTTGCTAAGAAGTCTTTTCTCGAGTCCTGTCTTAGTCAAAAAGTGGCTGGCCATAGGATACAAAAAATACAACTTATGCTTTTTTGTGTCCATTTCACAAAGCATATCATCCTTATTCTTCAAAGATATTACATAAAGATATAGCAAGAATACTATTAATATAATATTTACATATAACATAAGATGCTTCCTTATAATTCGATAGCTATGATATTATCGATAATACGATAGGTGAACAGGTAGATTCCCAAGAGAATTGTCATGACGAAAATCCCAAACAGATTATGATATAAGGGTTCTAAGAATCCCGGAGATGAAACAGTTAGATAGCACAATATGCCCACCGGGACAATCTTCATTATGGTTGCTTCAAATTTCTTTGCGGCGATTAAGGTTATAATTTCCCGCTTTACCTCAAGTCTGTCGCTTATTATACTACCTGTGCTTTTAATGATTTGTACTATGTCTCCCCCAGTTCGTTTGGCGGTTGTAAAGACCTCAGCGAAGCTAATAATATCCTCAACCCCGCTACGCTCACCAAAGTCATATAGAGCCTTTTCCACTGTGATATTCATCTGTATTTGGTTGACAAGATAGGTGAATTCTTCAATTATCATTGCTCCATCGGGGTACATTCGCTTCAAATCCTTTATAGCCTCTATAAATGCATGCTCAGCACTATAGCCCGCGCTTATTGCAGCAGATAGACTATTAATTCCATCTCTGAATTCGAGATTTAGCTGCCACTTTCTTTTTTCCGTTAATCTGCTTCTCTGCTTCTTGAAGTATATAATAATTAAAGGACTTAGCAATATAACACTTAATATACTCTTATAAAATTGCGCTCCCAATATAGATACCACCATAAGTCCCTCGAGGATATACCGTAACCTCTCAGTAAGAGAAAAATGATAGATATTATAATCTTCAACCATATGCGATCCTTTCTACTATTGGTTGTTTGCTTATTAATTTGCGAAACAGACTCAAAATTCTTCGTTTTTATACCGCAGATATTCCAGCGCGACTTAGTTTCTCGGTATAATTAAGCTCATTAACTTTTTCCAATTGCCCTACTATTCTTTCATTCTTCTCACCCTTTTCTACGAATTTATATAAAGAGTTTAATGTAATTTCATTACTATCCATCCCTAATACCTCGGTTATCTCCAGCACTCTTCTTGACTTATCTCTAAGTCTTCCCAGATGCACGATTATATCTATTGCGGAGGCAATTTGTCTTCGTACAGCCAATAAAGGAATATCTGCACCTAGAAGAACAAGAGATTCCAATCTGTTTAGCATATCCGCCGGCGAATTGGCATGGCCGGTGGAAAGGGAGCCTTCATGCCCTGTATTAAGCGCTTGGAGCATATCAATTGCAGCCTCATCCCTTACCTCTCCAACAATGATTCTATCAGGTCGCATCCTAAGTGATGTCTTTATCAAATCCCTTATGGACACTAGATTATTACCCTCAGTATTACCGTTTCTTACCTCCATACGAACGAGGTTTGCAACCCCTCTAAGCTGTAACTCGGCTGAATCCTCAATTGTAATGATTCGTTCGCTACTGGGGATATAGTTTGATAACACATTAAGAAATGTGGTCTTACCCGAACCTGTACCACCGCTAATAAATATATTGTATTTTGCGATAACCAGCTTTTCTAAAAATCCTGCTACTTCAATAGTTATGGAATCATATTCTATCAGCTGGTCAATAGTAATTGGATTTTCCGGAAATTTTCTTATAGTAATTACAGGTCCATCTAGCGCTATGGGAGGAAGAACAATATTTACTCTGGAACCATCAGCCAGCCTAGAATCTACTATTGGAGTAGAGGCATTTACGATACGGTTAGACTGAGATACAATCTGCTGAACCACATCCTCCAATTTTTCCTCCGACTCAAAGCGTATAGAAGAACGGGAAATGACACCGTTTTGCTCAACAAATATATCCTTTATACCATTTACCATTATCTCTGTAATTGATGGATCTTCAATCATGTCCTGGAGAACATCCAGCTTGCGAATGGAATTATAGATATCTCGCCTTAGCTTTCTTTTTTCCTGCATGCTGATATAATTTTCTCTGCTTTTTACAATCAATATCTGGTCTATTGTACTAAGCAGCTCTTTATCAGAAACTTCCGTGGTCAAATCAATACTGTCTAGAACATCCTGCTGTAGCTTTTCCTTTAACCAGCTCATAGTGGCTCCTTTCAGCTTATCTCACTGCTAATAGCTCTTCTGCTACAAGCTTTATCCTATCTATTTTAAGCTCTTTAATTGCTAGACCGACTAACTCTGTTTGTCGTTCCCATTCCTTCAACACAAGCCCTTCATAGGGCAAATCACATGTTACTATGCATATCTCCTTGCTTCGACTTAAGATTTCCATAGAGGCCTCTGTGTACATTCCAAGATAAAATATCACCGCCTCGTAATCAGTATAATTCTTTATATCATCCATAAATCTGCCTACATCATCACGGCTTAATGATAATAGGTCAAAGCCATGAATAGGTCCCGTAAGATATGAAAGCTTTTCCGAATAATTTAAGTAGGATTTAAAATTATCCATATATTCCGACTTGCTTTCCTTAAGATAATATAAAAGCTCAGATATGGACTGCCCTGTATCCTCCTCTCTTAATTTGACGGCTGTCGGTAATAAATCAAATGCAATATAAAGTACTTTTTTCTTATTAGAAAGCTCCTTGGCCAAGGACCAAGCATAAGATATCTTCTCGGCTCCTGGAACAGGCGCAAAGACCGATATATAGGTCACAGAATCTCCCGAACTATTATGATGTTTATCCTCTAGTCTTGTATAGCTAGATATTATATCTGAGGCAGTCTTTCCTGCCGGTTGATATTTATAAATCGCTTCCTGCTTATCTTCTACTTGCTTCATGTCCGCACAAAGGTGAAAGACATACTTGATGTTCTCCTTTGGTAGTTCCTTGGCTAACAAGTCTCCACCGTATAAAAGAATATCAATAGACTGATATTTTAAAAAATCTATTAGGCTATCAATTCTGGTAAAAAGCAGAATTTCAAAGTCGTCCCAATCTGATTTCTTAAAATACTCCATTAAACGAGATGCATATAAAATATCCCTATCAAAAATAGCCAATAGTTTCCCCAAGGCATCACCTCCTTTTTAGAATAATCTATCGAGTTTATTGTATTTAGTTAAGTAATCGGGTTTAAAACAGAAAGCATCGCTATGAATTAGCTTAGATATATAGAATCCTAAGAACGACATAAAAATTACTATAAATCATATGTTGTCTATCGGATTGGGGATTATCTTTATAATACATTATTTTCAATGATATGTCAATATATTCCTTTTGATGTCGATTAATTTTGTATTCTTTTACAAATAACCTGTGTATAAAAGTATGAATTGCACAAAAATTCTCTATATAGAGTAATAGAAGGCCAACCCATAAAGAAGAATAAATCCAGGAAGCCCCAAAAGGCCATTTGATAATACGGTAAATGCATTAACTCCAACAGTAAACTGATATCCACTAATAGTTAGGGCAAAATCCAATAGATAGATTCCCGCTGTTCCCACACATGCCCGAAGGAAAAAATTCATCACTAAATCAGATCTCTTCCTAAGTGCACAGATACCGATAAATACTAAGCATGCAACAATAATAATGGCTAATATAATATTTTCCATATTCTCACCACGTCTTTCTTTTATTCATGCAAATAATAAACGTATATATAATACAACTTATAATATTTATATACGCTTTTATCCAAATTATTCTAACTAAAAGAATAAATGGTTAATTCTATGACTATACTAGTAACATAATATTAGGGAAAGTGATGGTGAAAATGAAATTATTCTCCAGAAAGAAACGCCCCCATGAGGATCTACTGATAAAGGAAATTAATAAGACAAAACTAGCCTTAGAAGCAGCATACTCCCAATTTGAATATGTGGTTGATCCCGATTTAATAGACAGCTGCATTTTCGAGCTGAATGCCATACAAAACCGATATAAATATTTAATTAAGCAAGCTAAGGCCTCCGAAAAATACTATATTGAGTCGAAATCCTAGAGCTATTTATCCATAACTTAAGGGCTGTCGCAAAATTAATAGATTTTTGCTGCAGCCCTAGGTTTATCTTGTGTGTTTTTTATATCTTTCTTATGTGTTTTATCTTATGTGTTTCAACTTATGTACCTTAATAAATCTCTTTGGTAGATGGCTTTATGCAATGAACCCACGGTTTTTATTACTTGGATCGATATAGGTTTCATTTAATGTTCCCTTACCGTAGGTTAAGCCCGCGTATAGCTGCTGTGTGTTGCGCATCATAGGACCGCTTTTATCACTCTTACTGACTTCCTCAAATCCAGTTAGTAGCTTCTTTAGTATGGTTTTTGCATACTGAAGGGTGAGAGGATTTTGCTTTACTATAGCCGTAATTATATGCTTATTGGTATATAGATAAAGGCTAAGCAAATCATAGGAAATCACATATCTATAATCTAAGGCTGCCATTAGCTCACTAACATATTTTTGTGCGCTCTTAAGCTCCTTATCAAAATTACTTAAATTATTCTCCTGATATGACTTCTCGGCTTCTTCAATTCGTACCAAAGTCATTTCATACAGGATTACTACCAACTCACTTTTTGATGCCTGAGTAACCCGAGCTGTAAAGGATTGAACAGTCTCTTTATTCATATTGTACTACCTCCTATATTTTTCAGTTAATATTCTTATTGCTGAAGTAAGGATAGTACATTTTGTGGTCTCATATTTGCCTGTGCAAGCATGGATGTACCTGCTTGTGCAAGAACATTCTTCTGTGTATACTCTGCCATTTCCTCTGCCATGTCCACATCCTCTATACGAGATAGGGCTTCTGTCATGTTCTCAGATGTAACATCCAGATTGGAAATGGAATGCTCAAGACGATTCTGATAAGCACCAAGCTTAGATCTTATGGCTGATATCTCATTAATCGCTGTATCAAGAAGGGCAATAGCCTGTTGTGCTCCGTCTGCTGTTCCTATATTTACCTTATCCACACCAAGTGTCTGAGGTGTCACCCTTGGTATTCTAACGGCCATAATATGCC
>CAZDWP010000036.1:0-12379 GCA_964508985.1 uncultured Herbinix sp.
CGAAAGCCGGTATCCAACAGGAAATCCGTAAGAGGGAGCATTATGAAAAGCCCAGCGTAAAACGCAAGAAAAAGTCTGAGGCTGCTAGAAAGCGCAAATTTTAATATTAATAAAAGGACTTCCAATGATATCATTGGAAGTTTTTTGTTATATTAGTCTACATTAATTATGAAAAACATATATTATTAACAGTATCTGGATGTTACATGCTAAAGCGCAAATTCGTAATTTATTGACCAAGTGGAGGTTAGTATGGGTAAGGGTCTTAAATCATCACATGAGAAATTCAAGAAGGAATCAAAGGACTCCTTATATAAAGGAATAGATACAAAAAAGAAGAAAGTAGAGCCCAGATTATCATGTCTTGAAGAGATATCCACTCATCTTAACCTACCGCCAGATATACTTGCTGGAGCACCAATAATTACTGCTACAGGTAGGAATGAAATATGTCTTGAAAATTATAAGGGGATTATTGAATATAATAGTAGCCTGGTAAAGGTTCAAACCAAGGCATGTAAAATCTGTATCGAGGGAAAGGAACTTAATATTCTTTATTTTACAGAGGATGAGATGAAAATAACAGGATATATTAAAGCAATACATTACCTATAGGAGGAGGGGATTAATGTATGTTAAGAAGGCTAAAACACTGGCTTATTGGTTATCTAACTGTACAAATATGCGGCACTTCACCTGAAAGATTTATTAATTTATGTAGTAATAGAAGAATATACATATGGAATTTAGTCAGAGATAATGAGAATTATAGGTTTAATATATCAGTAAAAAATTATAAAAAGCTAAAACCAGTTTTTAGAAAGACCCGACTAGTTCCTAAAATAAATATAAAACATGGACTGCCCTTTTTTCTACATCGTAATAGAAGAAGAAAGGGCTTTTTTATAGGTGTTTTAATATGTATGTTGCTGATTTATATAATGTCACTTTATATCTGGGATATTAGCATTTTAGGTGGTTCAAAGCATACACCTGAAGCAATCCTGAAATTCTTAGACCAAAATGGTATTAGAGCAGGTATTAAAAAGAAAAGGGTTAGCGGTAGTCATATTGAAGAGGATATCAGATTGGCTTATGAAGATATAGGGTGGGTATCGGCAGAGATAAGAGGAACTAGACTTATAATCAAAATCACAGAAACTAATATGCCTGTCCCTATTGTCAATGTTACCGCTCCAAGCCATATTATAGCAACTAAGGATGCTATAATAAAAGAAATTGTAACTAGAACTGGCAGACCAATGGTAAAGCCTGGTGACCTTGTAAGAAAAGGTGATATATTGGTGTCGGGAGTTCTTGAAGTAATGGATGATTTTGGTGGTGTACTTAATAAGAAGCCTGTTATTGCTAGTGCCGATATAGTGTGTAGATCTTACTATGATTATTATGATGCTTTTTCATTAACTCATACCGAAAGGATATTCACTGATAATAAGAAAAACGGCTATTATATAGCGCTATTAGGGAAAAAATTAAATTTATATAGTCCTAGATATTCCTATAGTATGTATGATATAATTGTAAACGAAAATACTACCCATATTACCGACTCATTTTACCTTCCTTTTAAATATGGAACTGTTACAATTAGAGAGTATATTGAACAGAAGGATAAATACACAGAGGATGAGGCAATTAGTCTTGCGAAAAGTAGATTGAAAGCATATTTTGATAAATTAGGTGAAAATGGAGTTTATATTTATAGAAACAATGTTACAATAGATATTAATAACAATTCATGTATAGCCCAGGGAACAATCCATGTCGAAGAACCTGCCTGGGAATACAAAATAGTTGATGAGAATGAGTGGAGGGTTATTCAGACGGATGAGTATAACGGAAACGATAATTGACATACCCATAGAGCATGAAAAAAATATATTCGGTAATTATGACAGCTTTATAAAAATAATTGAAAAGACTCTGAACGTTACAATAATTGAACGAAATGGTGAAATAAAGGTTGTAGGCAATGAAGAGGATGTGTCAAAGGCAAAGAGCGTCTTGCTGCAGCTTATTGAATTATCAAAAAGAGGCAATAACATTACCGAACAGCAAGTTAATTATGCTTTATCCCTATCATTTGAAGAGAAAGAGAAGGAAATCGTTGAGATAGACAAGGAGCTTATTTGCCATACTGTTAACGGTAAGCCTATTAAGCCTAAGACAATCGGGCAAAAAAACTATGTAGATCAGATGCGTAATAAAATGATTGTATTCGGAATAGGCCCTGCCGGAACAGGTAAGACCTATCTTGCTATGGCAATGGGTATAACAGCCTTTAAGAATGATCAAGTAAATAAAATCATACTTACACGACCTGCCATTGAAGCCGGAGAAAAGCTGGGCTTTCTTCCTGGTGATCTTCAGAGTAAGGTAGACCCATATCTTAGGCCTCTTTATGATGCCTTACACCAAATCATGGGGCCTGAGGCTTATGTAAAGAATTCAGAAAAAGGACTTATAGAGGTGGCTCCATTGGCATATATGCGTGGAAGAACCTTAGATAATGCATTTATAATATTGGATGAAGCACAGAATACGACACCTGCACAGATGAAAATGTTCTTAACGAGAATAGGATATGGCTCAAAAGTGGTAATTACAGGTGATTTAACACAGAAGGATCTTCCCAGAGGAGTAACGTCCGGATTAGATATGGCCATCAAGGTATTAAGTAAAATTGAAGATCTGGGATTTTCTTATCTGACAGGACAGGATGTTGTTAGGCACCCCTTAGTTCAGAAAATCGTAAAGGCCTATGATGCTTATGAGGATAAACAGAAACGCTATGAGAAGACATCACAAGGACAGAAGGGATATTCGAAAATTAAAAGGGGATTAAAAACAGAAAAAATCAGGAGTAATCGTTATGAGAACAGATAAGGAATTAATAGAAGTAAGCGAAAGCAATTCTACGGCTGTAGTAGAACAAAAAACACCAAGTAGCTTAACTATATTTCTAAGCCTTTTACCTTTTCTTTCAGTTCTAACTATCATATTAACTGGATTGATAGATAATATTGATGTGTTGGATTTGATAAAGGTTGCTGTCTTGGCTTTCTTACTAACTACTGCACTTTGCTTCTTTGTTCGCATTCATGGTAATATAACCACGATAAAATTCTCAAAAAGCATTATACTAATTTCATATTTACTATCCATAGTATTTATTATGCTTCAAGATAACCCTGAAATCTATAGTTTCTGGATGATTGGTGCATTACTTATTAGTATGCTTATTGATAGTAAGCTTGGGCTCATGGTATATTTTAATCTTTCATTTGTGCTGAGCATAACAGCTTATCTTAATCTTGAGGCAACAATTCATTTGCTTATTATGGGTGCTTTATTTGCTTCATTATCAAGCTCCTTAAGAAATAAATCCACAGTAATTTATGCTGCTATTATTTTGCTATCAACTAATATTACATTGTCATTCCTTATGAATAATTTTATTTTTGAAACTAATAACAATGTTAACTATTTGGCATCCTTTTTTAGTATCTTAGTGGTACTTATTACCACGTTTTTATTATCTCTTTTATATGATCGTATTGTTAGAAGATATAATACATCTGATGAATTTGCTGTTAGCAGTATAGATATAGTGGATAATTCAGAGAATATAACAGTTGTTAGTCAGGAACTAACTACTGATAGGAATATAAGAACAAGCTATGATTTATTGCTTTCAGATAATAACGAATTGCTACTTAAGGTTAAGAAACATTCGGAAGCGCTTTATAAGCACAGTATATTAATAGGGGATTTATCAGGTCGTGCTGCTAAACTTATCGATGCCAATGAAGAACTAGCAAGGGCTGGCGGATATTATCATGAGATTGGCAAGATTATCGGAAAGAACTACATAGAAGAAGGGTTGAAATTGGCTGATGAATATGCATTTCCTGATGAGCTAAAGTCAATTCTTCGTCAGCATAGTATTAAGCATGACAAACCTAGCTTTGTTGAAGCTGCTATTGTTATGATGTCTGATAATGTGGCATCAACCATCGATTACATAGAAAAATCAGGTGATCATAACTTCACATCCGATAAGATTATTGATAATATCTTCAGGATGAGAATGGATAAGGGGAATTTTGATAATTCGGGGATATCAGTTAAGGATTTTAAGCTATTAAAGGAATTCTATCAAAACGAGTATAAGACAAAAGAAGAGGAAAACTAAAGAAGAAGGAGGATATTCTTTGACTATACATTTGGATTATGAAGCCACAAAGCAGCTGGATATCGATTATAAGGCATTAATCAATAGAGTTGCACTAGAATGTCTCAATTATGAAGACTGTCCTTATGAGGCGGAAATAAGCATACTGCTTACGGATGATAATGAAATAAAGGAAATAAACCAACAATTTAGAGGTTTTGATAAGCCTACCGATGTATTATCATTTCCTGCAATAGAATATGAGATTGCAGGTGATTTTTCTGATTTGGAGGAAGACTCAGGAGAAAATTTTAATCCTGAAACAGGAGAGTTGATATTAGGTGATATCGTCATATCAGTTGACAAAGCCGAAGTACAAGCTGAGGAGTATGGACATTCTATAACTAGAGAGATTGCTTTTTTGACAGCACATAGTATGTTTCACCTTATGGGCTATGATCATATGACCGATGAGGAGAGAGAAGAATTAGAAGAAAAGCAGAAGGAAGTATTAGACCGATTAGAAATCTTTAGATAATGCATGGAGAGGTAATATAGATGAAAAAACCCGCATATATAATTCTTCTTATAGTAGTGTCATTATTTGCTCTGACAGGCTGTAAAAAGGATAAAGCGCCTATAGATGATATAATTCAGGATATTGAAGTAACAAAAAAGCCTACTCCTACAATAAGGCCTGAGCCAACTAAGGAGCCGGAAATAATAGAAGAAACCCATGAAGGTGAGATGAGGAGTACTCTTTCAGGACTCTGGGTTCCAACGGAGATAGGCAATAAACGTCCTTATGCAATACAATTTAGTAATTTTAAAACCGTAAGAAATCAATGGGGCATAGGACAGGCTGATATTGTATATGAAGCCTTTGTAGAAGGTGGTATCACAAGGTTTCTTGCCATAGGAGAGAATTTCACAGGAGATAGAATCGGTTCAGTTAGAAGCTCTAGACATTATTTCGTCAGCTTTGCAGACGAGTATGATGCGATTTATATTCATTATGGGAAGACAAAATATGCTGTAACAAAGCTTAAGAAGGTAGGTATAGATAATCTTGACGGTGAAACAGGTATCGGAAACACCGTATTTTATCGTGATAAGAACATGAAAGCACCTCATAATGCTTTTACAAGTATGGATAAAATCCTAGCAGGGATAAAAGAGAAAGGCTATGCGACTGACCATGACCAGGACTTTGAGCCTCATTACACCTTCTATGAGGAGGATACAGACCTTATTAATGGATTGACATGTAATAAGGTATCAATTAAATATACTGATAATAAGCCATATTTTATATATGACCAAGAGGACAAGCAATACCAAAGATTTCAGTTTGGAGATATTCATAAGGATTCCAATACAGGAGAGCAGCTGGCATTTAAAAATATAATCGTTCAATTCGTTAAGGAATGGAACATTGATAAGAATGGATATCAAACTATGGATATTGAGGATGTCGAAGGTAAAGGATATTATATTACCAACGGTAAAGTCGTTGATATTACTTGGAAGAAAAATGAGAATAATAAATGGATGAGATATTATGATTCCACAGGAGAAGAATTAACCATAAATCCAGGAAAAACATATATTTCAATTTTTCCTGACAACAAAATAAAGGATATAGTTATAGAGTAAGAATTTTAAAGCACTAACTAGCAAATCGGGGGAACGTTTTACGTATAGATAAAAGGAGATTATAATGGTTACAGATAGAAAAGAAAATCAATTCTTAATTCAGGGTAGTATATTGGCAGTTGCTTCTCTGATTGTACGGATTATAGGGCTGTTATATAGAATACCAATGACTCGTATTATCGGTGATGAGGGTATGGGACTATATTCTATAGCTTATGAATTATATGGTTTAGCACTTATTTTATCATCATACAGTTTACCACTGGCAGTATCTAAGCTGGTGGCTGCAAAGACTATCAATAAAGAGCATAGGAGTACTTATCGAATATTTGTCTCTGCCATGGCCTTTGCATTGGTAATAGGTTTAGCTTCTTTTCTGATATTATTCTTTGGTGCTAATTTTTTTGCCAATGTAGTGAACAATGATCCCAATGTAGTGCTTCCGATTAAGGTTTTGTCACCTACTTTATTTGTATTTGCAATCATGGGAGTTTTTCGTGGCTTTTATCAGGGAAAGAACACCATGATTCCTACTGCCATATCTCAGGTTATTGAACAAATCATAAATGCAATTGTCAGTATTGCAGCTGCATATTACTTAATGAAAAGCTATAGTGCTTCTATAAATGTGGCTGCATATGGAGCCGCTGGAGGAACTTTAGGTACCTTAGTCGGTGCAATTGCCGGACTGCTATTCCTCTTGTTTGTCTACGCTATATATCGACCTGTAATTCGCCGACAAATAAAAGGTGATAGAAATACATACGTTGATACATATAAAGATATATTTAAAATGTTAGTAATTACAATCTCTCCGATTATCTTAAGCCAGACTGTATATCATATAAGTGGTGTTATTGATAATGCTATGTTTGGAAATATAATGGCAACTAAGGAAGTAACTTATTTCGATAATACTGTTTTTAAGAATACTAATCCAGCTGGACTATATTCTGTAGAGAATATTAGAGTATTAATTGGTATTTACAATAATAAATATCGTAATCTAACTAATGTGCCGGTTGCCATAGCATCTGCCATCGGGGCAGCCATTGTAACCAGTATTACAGCCGCTAAGGTTAGGGGGATGGATGGTCTAATCCGAAATAAGACCCATGTGGCTATAAAGTTCAATATGATAATAGCTATTCCTTCAGCCGTAGGAATGGCCGTATTGGCTTATCCCATACTTGAGATGCTATTTCCTGGAGCAAACCAGCTTGATGCTAATTATATTAAGCTTGGTGCAATAGCTATTGTATTTTACTCCCTATCTACAGTGACAACTGCAATTCTTCAAGGAATTAACAAGCTTAGAATTCCGGTAATAAACTCATCAATTTCCTTAGGGTTTCATGTGGCCTTGGTATACTTCTTGCTAAAGTTCACTTCCCTTAGTGGATATTCACTTGTTATCGGTAATGTTACATTTGCCCTAGTAGTATCAATACTAAACTGGATTTCTATTGAGAAATATTTGGAATATAAACAAGAGATTATGAAGACCTTCGTAATACCTGCTGTTAGTGCAGGAATAATGGGTATAGTAGTATACTTCATACACTATGGGCTTTATAAGTGGACAGGGAGCAATACAATCTCCACAATAATTGCAATGCTTATAGCCGTCATTATATATTTTGTTCTGCTTATATTAATGAAGGGAGCCACAGAGGAGGAGCTTGAGAACCTACCTAAGAGCGAAATAATAATTCGTTTGTTAAAATGGGCTCATATACTAAAAAGATAATATTATTCATTGTATAAAAATGTAAATACAGGAGAGAATATATGCCAAAGGAGTGGTTTTATGAAGCTCAAAAAGGCATATATTTTTCTGTTAAGCTTTTTAACTTTGTCCGTTTTTTTTAGCGGATGCTATTATTTAAGTTATCAGCATGCTTTAAGACAATTTAATAAAAGAGCAATCGAGCGGTCCGATGAATTTGCGGCTCTTCATGAAAATTCCTCTACACCGATTGTTACGGTAGATAATGATGTGGAAAATGATGATTCCGATACAGAAGAAATCGTATCAGTCGGCGTATTACCGGATCCTGTTGTTTTACCAATAACAAACTATGTTCTTGAGATTTATGATCGAAAGGAAGGCACGCTTTTAGAGACCGAGCAAAACCCTCCGGGGGATATAGTAGGACTAACCAGAGAAGAAGTTGAGAAATATCTAGATGATTATATGAGAGATTTAACCTTGTCGGAATACAATAAAGGCTTGCTTTCATATGAGCTTTTATCATTTTCAGATAAACTGGTAAAATTCAGGAAAAGCTATGATGCGGATATGGTACCATATAGATTTTATGTTGTTGTAAAGAACGGATATGTAGTCGTTTATAACAGTGATTTAAAATCTGTCTATGACTATACTCATATTGAGGCAAAGTATTTACCCGAAGAGGACAGAATAGCTCTCAGCCATGGCATCTATATAGACAATATCGATGAACTATATTCACTTTTAGAAAGCTATACCAGTTAAATAATAGATAAATATATAAAGACTAGGGGCTGTGTCAGCCCCTTTTGATTATAAACAAATCTTAGAATATAGTTAAAATTTGGCGAACATTATATTAAATATTATAAGAAGGTCTTGAATTAATAGTTCCTTTAAAATATAATAGAACAAATGTTAAGTGTGGGTGTCTTCAATTCACACCATTAAATCTTGTGAGGCCAGATAAATGGATTATGATGTAATTGTTGTAGGTGCCGGTGCATCAGGACTTATTGCTGCAATTGCAGCCGCCGAAAAAGGCTGTTCGGTACTTATAATTGAACAGAAAGATAAAGCTGGGAAAAAAATATTGGCAACCGGTAATGGTAAATGTAATTTTACAAATATGTATCAAGCACCGGATTGCTACCGATCGGATGACAGTACATTTGCAATGAAGGTACTGTCTAATTTTGATTATAAACGTACTCTAGAGTTTTTTAAGAGACTTGGAATTGTTCCCATGAATAGAAATGGTTACATATATCCGAATTCCGAACAGGCTAATAGTATAGTCGAAGTTCTTTTAATGGAATGTAAGGCATTAAATATTGATATCGTATATAATGAGAAAGTTATAGAGACTAAGGAACCCGATTTTACTATAACAACCTTACAATCAGATAAATCTAAAGCGGTTTATTATGCAAAGAAATTAATACTTGCAACAGGGGGTAGTGCGACACCGAAGCTTGGCTCTGACGGAAGTGGATATTTACTATCTAAAGCCTTTGGACATAAAATAATTAAGCCATTACCGGCTCTGGTTTCTCTATTTTCTCCGGATAAGTTTTGTAAAACTGTATCTGGTGTGCGTACAGGGGCTAAAGCCTCAATATACGTAGATAATAATTATCTACTAGAGGAAGAAGGAGAAATAATATTTACTGATTATGGTATATCGGGTATTCCGATAATGCAGATAAGTAGATATGCCTCAAGGGCTCTTGATGAAGGAAAATTAGTTCATCTTATTCTGGATTTATTTCTAAATAATACCCTTAATGAACTTATAGGGATGCTAATAAATAGATGCAATAATAATCCCGACAGGACCACAGAGCAGATGCTGGTTGGAATGCTTAATCATAAGCTGAATTATATATTAATTAAGGAGGCTAAGCTTATTCCCGAAAGTCCCTGTCATATATTAAGTAAATCAGATATAATTAGGCTTGCTAAGGTGATTAAGGGTCTCAAGGTAAGAATTAGTGGAACCAACACCTTTGATTTTGCTCAGGTTACCTCAGGTGGTGTTAAAACATCTGAAATAGATTCGAATTCATTGGAATCTAAATTAAGGAAAGGTCTATATCTAACAGGTGAAATTATAGATGTGGATGGTAGCTGTGGAGGATATAATCTACAGTGGGCATGGAGTACAGGATATATTGCAGGTAGTCATGCAGGCTAAATCGTGCTTGATAATATAAATGACTGAATACTATATACTTTTGGAGGAAGATAAGTTGAAAAGAAAAGTGTTATCAGATAAGAAAAAGGTAGTTATAAAGATAGGGTCTGCCTCATTAGCACATTCTGAAACGGGTCGTCTTGATTTAGCTAAGATGGAAAGACTGGTAAGGATTTTAGCAAACCTACGTAATCAAGGGAAAGATGTTATATTGGTATCCTCAGGAGCTATTGCAGTAGGAAGGAGCGCACTGGGATTTTCTGATAAGCCCACTGAGATATCCATAAAACAGGCTTGTGCAGCCGTGGGTCAGGCAAGACTTATGATGGTATATCAGAAATTATTTGCAGAATATAATCAGGTGGCTGCTCAGATACTTATAACAAAGGATACTATGCTTAATGATATCAGCAGAAAAAATGCACAGAATACATTTAATGAGCTCTTTAGGATGGGTGTAATTCCTATTGTAAACGAGAATGATACTGTATCAACAGATGAATTGGATACCAGTGTTTTTGGTGAAAATGATACTTTATCTGCAATCGTTACGGCTCTTGTCGGAGGAGATATTCTGATTTTGCTATCTGATATAGATGGATTTTATACTGATGATCCTCACAAGAACAAGAAAGCAACACTTATATCCTGTGTAGATGAGATTAACGATGAGCTTCTTAATATGGCAAAATCATCTACAGGCTGTAACCTTGGTACAGGTGGTATGGCTACCAAACTCTCTGCAGCAAAAATCGCTAACGCTTCCGGGGCGGATATGGCCATAATCAGCGGGGAAGATGTACGTAATATTAACCGCTTAATAGATGGCAAGGAGATAGGAACACTGTTCTTAGCCCATAAAGCTAAGGACTTCAATATTATGGATTACATCAGAACTAAGACAAAGCAATACTCATAAAGGAGATGTGTTTATATGGAACTAAACATTGACAGAATTAATGAACTATACAAAAAATCACAAGCAGAAGGATTAACTTCTGAGGAAAAAGCTGAGCAGGAGCTACTACGTAGTAAATATATAGAAGCTATTAGGAGAAACCTAAGGGGAACATTAGACAATGTATCCTTTGTAAACCCGGACGGCTCAATTACAAAACCCGGTGAAAATTAAAATATCGATATTCATTTCGGTACCAGGTACCAAGGGCAGTACCAGGTACCCGAAATAGGTACCAAAAGGAATGGTGTTTATGACGAAGAGCGAGATACGAAGACATTATAAGGCGAGAAGAAATGAACTGACGAGTGAGCATATGATTGAATATAATAAGAGAATTCTTGAAAGGCTGTTCGCTTCAGATCAATTTACGAAATGCACCATGTTATTTACCTATATTTCATTTGGCAAAGAGGTAGGCACTCATGAGATAATAAACAAGGCTCTTCAAATGAACAAACGAGTCTATGTCCCAAGAGTGGAAAACAAGGAGTGCCAGGCTTCTCAGGATACTCTTATGTCAAATGAAATGAATTTCTATGAAATTACAGGCTTTGATAGCCTTATAAGAAGTGATTATGGTATACTAGAGCCTGATAGTGACACTAGGGATAAATATGTATCTTCTATGTCTGACAATAATAAACTTATGCTTCTTCCGGGACTTGCATTTGATACAAAAGGTAACAGAATAGGCTATGGTGCAGGATATTATGACCGTTATCTAGGTAAGTTTGCCCAGGATGAGTGGAATAAACTGGCATTAGCATATGATTTTCAAATAGCTAATAAATTAACTGTAGGTATATATGATGTTCCAGCAGATTTTATCGTAACTCCCGATAGAACAATAATCTGTAAGGAATGAATATATCAGAAAGGAGGAAAACATGGATTATTTAGAGAGTATTGGTAGCCGCGCTAAGTCGGCTTCAACAAAACTAGCTCTGATGCTTCAAGAGGACAAAAATGATGCACTCAAATCCTGTGCCAGGGCTCTAATTGATAGTCAGGAGAGCATTCTAGCGGTCAACAAAGAGGACGTCAGCCTTTCAAGAGAGAACGGCGTTAAGGAATCACTAATAGACAGGCTGATGCTTTCGCCATCAAGAATTAAAGACATGGCAGATGGCTTAATTGAACTGACAAATCTGCCAGATCCTATAGGTGAGGTGCTTTCTATGAATACTCGTCCTAATGGACTTGTTATAGGTGAAAAGAGAGTGCCCTTAGGTGTAATCGGAATGATTTATGAATCTCGTCCTAATGTAACAACAGATGCCTTTGGTTTATGCTTTAAAACTGGCAATGCAGTTATTCTTCGCGGCGGCAGCGATGCAATTAAGTCAAATATAGCTATAATGGAAGCATTACACGAAGGCTTGAAAAAAGCAGGCGTATCTAAGGATGCTGTATTATTAATTGAAGATACCTCAAGGGAAATAGTAAATAAAATGATGAGACTCGATAAATACATAGATGTTCTGATACCCAGAGGCGGAGCAGGGCTTATCCGCTCCGTTAAGGAGAATAGTAGTATTCCTGTAATTGAGACGGGCACGGGGAATTGTCATATATATGTCGATGAATTTGCTGATTTTGATATGGCTCTTGATATAATTGATAATGCTAAGACAC
>CAZDWP010000037.1:0-7652 GCA_964508985.1 uncultured Herbinix sp.
ATTTCCTCCTGACATGCATGTCCTGATACGTGTGTATCCTGATATATTACCTTAGCACCCTTCATGGATAATTCATTGATTACTCTAGATACTGACTTCTCATTACCGGGAATAGGTGTAGAGCTAAGTATAACCACATCACCGGGCTTGATAAATACCTTTCTGTGAATAGATGCGGCCATTCTTGATAGAGCAGCCATGGATTCACCCTGACTTCCGGTTGTTATCATAACAATCTGATCATCGGTATAATTCTTCATCTGCTCAATTTCAATCAATACCCCTTCAGGTATATTTATATAACCTATTTCGGAAGCGGTGGTAACTATGTTAACCATGCTGCGACCTTCAATTACTACTTTTCTTCCAAACTTAACTGCAGAATTTACGATCTGTTGAACGCGATCCACATTCGAAGCAAATGTTGCAACGATTATCCTCTGCTTATTATAGTCTGCAAATATATTGTCAAAGGTCTTTCCTACGGTGCTCTCAGACATAGTATATCCTGAGCGCTCGGCATTTGTGCTGTCACACATAAGGGCCAGAACACCCTTCTTACCAATCTCACCTATCCTTTGAAGATCTATTGGTGAGCCAAATACTGGTGTATAGTCAACCTTAAAGTCTCCTGTGTGAAATATAGTTCCCGCAGGTGTAAATATTGCTAAAGCCGAGGCATCTGCAATACTATGGTTAGTTCTTACAAACTCGATTCTAAAGCAGCCTAGATTAATAGATTGACCGTATTTTATTACCTTACGCTTAGTGGTTTTTAACAGATTGTGTTCCTTTAGCTTGTTTTCGATAATTGCTACAGTCAGTTTTGTAGCATATACTGGTACATTTATTTCCTTTAATATATATGGTAATGCACCTATATGATCCTCATGACCATGAGTAATAACAAATCCTTTAACCTTTTCGATATTATCCTTAAGATATGTTACATCTGGGATAATAAAATCGATTCCCAGCATCTCATCCTCAGGAAATGATAAACCGCAGTCTACAACGACGATAGTATCCTCATATTCAATTGCGGTAATGTTCATACCTATTTTTTCGAGCCCGCCTAAGGGAATTATCTTTAGTCCGTTTAGATTTGTAATTCCATTCCTGTCAATCTGTTTATTGTTGCTCATCAAATTTGCTAAGCTCTTTTTGGACCTCCTGTTAATAACTGCGTCCTGTTCCTTCGGGGCATTATTCATAACTACATTTTCCTGTTCTACTTTATTGTTCTTACTCATTACTTTGCCCTGTACCTTTTTGTTGTTTTTTCCTGTAATAATTACTTTCTCCTTACTATTGTTATTATTGTTTGTCTTACTGTTTGTCTTACTGTTTGTCTTAATGTTTGTATTGTTACTTGTATTATTGTTACTTTTGCTAATAGTTCTTACTTTAGCTGTGTCTGCAGTATTTGATTTATTATTATTATTTAATACTGCTGTTGTTTCTTTTCCTTTCAAACTTGCACCTCCAATGGTTTTATGTACGTATGTATCCATTATCTAAGTGCATGATATATGAATTAGATTACTTCGCTTTTCTCCCTATACAATTCTTGCAGAGACCGTAAAGCTTGACCTCATGATCCGATACCTCAAATCCAAGAGTCTCTTGAATTCTATTCTCTAGATTCTCAAGCAGATCATCCTGAAAAGCATAAATGCTTCCACATTCAAGGCATATCAAATGATGGTGATGGTGGCTGCTATTTTCATGGTTCTTAGCGCCGATTTCATATCTTACATACCCATCATCCAAATTAAGTTTATCAATAAGGCTTAATTCCGATAACAATTGAATTGTTCGATAAACAGTTGCCAAACCAATATCCGGGTATTCTTTTCTCACATAATCATAGATTTCCTCTGCTGTCATGTGTTTGCCCGGCCGATTGTTCAACACTTCCAATATCGCAATTCTTTGATTTGTTACCTTAAGCCCGTTCGTCCTAAGTAAAACCTTGAACTTTTCTTGATCATTCGGCATTTTATCACCAATCTCTTCATCTAATTTATATCAATGCATTTAATAAAGTTCTATATCATCAATTAATTCACTAAAAATCTCTGATGCCATGGCAAGCTCCATATCATCATCTACAATACTATATATTGCCTCTTCATCAGTGTCCTCTGAAACATCCTTAAGTATAAGGGCTTCATCCTCATCCTCATCACCGTCTGTTATTGACACTAAAAGATAATCCACGCCTCCAAGCCTGGTCTGTTCTATTACCTGAAATACGACTTCTTCATTATCATCTGTAATAAAAGTTATTTCATCCGGTCTGTTGTCCATATCTTCTCATATCCTTCCAAATAATCCGTCTAACCGGATTCCTATTCATTATTATTCATATTAGTGGTATTGTATAGTTTGTCCAAATACCCCTGAAGAATAAATACTGCGGCAATCTTATCGATTATTGTCGCCTTCTGCTTGTAATTCAATCCGCCCTCCGATAGGACCTGATTAGCTGCTACTGTAGTCAGCCTTTCATCCCATAGCGTTACTTTCAGATTCGTCCTCTTTCGAAGCATATCTGCAAATTCATTAGATTTTACTGCTCTATCTCCAATTGAATTGTTCATGTGCTTAGGGTAACCAACAACAATTTCAGTTACCTCATATTCTTCTATTAGTTCATCGATTCTAGCCAAAGTTCGTCTCAGCTTATTTTCCAGTTTTCTATGAATGACTTCTATTCCTTGAGCAGTCAATAGAAGCGGATCGCTTATTGCTACTCCTACAGTTACGGAACCATAGTCAAGTCCCATGATTCTCATATAGTTTTCTCCTTAAATTCAAATACTGCCTAATTAAATGCAGTGTCAATATAAAATTTTAATAATTCTTCGACAATCTCATCCCGCTCCACCTTCATAATCAAGCTTCTGGCCCCTTTATGACTTGTTATGTATGTCGGGTCTCCCGACATCACATATCCAACGATCTGGTTTACCGGATTATACCCCTTTTCCGTTAATGCCGCATATACTTGATGTATTACATCGGATGCAACTGCTTCTGTATCCTTCTGCACTTTAAAATACTGTGTATTGTTAACCTTTCGCATTGAATCACTTCCTTCCCCCATTAGGGCTACCGATCCTGTTAACCTAAAAATACCTTATTACTTACTATATTAATATATATATGATAAAAATTCAATTACATTATTTTTTGCATAGTAAAATATCGTCCGTTAAGGCCTTATCTATCTTCACGTTAATAATCTTATTAATCTGATTTGAATCATCGACAGCCATGATAGCAAGCTTTAGATACCTTTCATTATGTCCTATCTTATATAGCTTTCCTTCAATCCTTACTTCCTCTTCTATAAGTATTTTCTCTATTCTTCCCATAAACAAAGCCATGTAATCCTTTGACATTTTCTTAGCAACAGTGGCTAAGGCATCGCTTCTCTGATGCTTTATCTCCTCAGGGACTTGATCCTCCATCTTTGCAGCCTTAGTACCTGATCTCTTCGAATACTTAAATACATGGATGTCCGAAAAACCTATTCTTTCTACAAATTCGATTGTTTCCTTAAACTCTTTATCAGTTTCACCTGGAAATCCTACAATTACATCTGTTGTAAAAGCTGGATTCTCAAAATACTTTCTAATTAGTCTAACCTTCTCTTCATATTCCGAGGAAGTGTATTTGCGGTTCATACGATTTAGTACCGTATCACTACCACTTTGTAGGGATAAATGAAAATGCGGACAAAACTGCTTAATACCTGCAATCTCTTTCACAAATTCCTCTGTTATAATTCGAGGCTCCAAGGATCCAAGTCTAATTCTCTCAATACCGGGTATATCCCCAATTGCTTTAATTAATGAAGCCAAGGGCATAACCTTATACACATCGTCTATATTTTCTAATCTATCAGTGCCATATGATGATATATGGATTCCTGTTAATACGATTTCTTTATAGCCTAGATTAGATAGCTTAGTAATCTCCTCAAGGATTTCCTTCTCGTCCCTGCTTCTTACTCTGCCTCTGACATAGGGAATTATGCAATATGAGCAGAATCTATTACATCCATCCTGTATCTTAATAAATGCCCTGGTTTTTTCCATTGTTGATATAATAGACATTTCCTCGAAATTCTTTTCAGCTCCGATATCTATTACCATATTTGTATCAATATCATTTTGCTCTCTATAGCTTTCTACAAGCTTAACTATCTCTGATTTTCTGTTATTTCCTACTACCAAATCAACACTGCTGTCCTTAAGTAAGTCCTCTTCTGCTGCCTGTACATAGCAACCAACTGCAATAATTATCGCATCCGGATTTCTTTTCTTTGCCTGATGAAGCATCTGGCGAGATTTTCTATCTGCAATGTTTGTAACTGTACATGTATTTACAACATATACGTCGGCAAGTTCCTTAAAACCCACAACCTTGTATCCTGCTGATTCAAACATTCCTCTTATTGCCTCTGTTTCATAGGAATTCACCTTACAGCCGAGAGTCAAAAATGCAGCCGTTCTATCCATTTCTTTAATTCCTTTCTAGTCCCGGTACCAGGTACCGACCTTTTCCGACCTTTTTTGTAGCTGGTACCTTTATTCATACAACTTTTCATTATTTTTTTATGTACTTTGTATATTGACTTTTAAAATGTTAAAATATAGTATATATGTATACTGTATAAAGGAGGAATTGTTACTATGAAGAAAGTAAAGATATCTTTAAATTCAATTGATAAGGTAAAGGCTTTCGTTAATGATGTTACAAAATTTGATACTGATTTTGACTTGGTTTCAGGCCGATATGTTATAGATGCTAAGTCCATAATGGGTATATTCAGTCTTGATTTATCTAAGACAATCGACTTAAATATCCATGGCGATGAGAATATCGAGCAGGTTCTTTCAGTTCTGAAACCATATATTGTCGACTAATCAAAGAGATTACTAAAATTATCAAATTTAAAAAGTATTACCCATGAGCTACCGCAAGGTAGCTCATTTTTTTAATCAATATTAATTATCTCTGCAGTCTTTATTGCTATGTCTACCATCTCATCTATACTTTCCTCCAGCCTTTTCTCAGAATTGCGTATTCTCTTAAGGTTGGGCTTGGTAACCGGATGCTTTGCCACAAATATGGTACAGCAATCCTCGAATGGCAAAATTGACGTTTCAAAGGTATCTATCTTCTTAGCAATATCTACTATATCCTTCTTATCAAATGCCACCAGCGGTCTATATACAGGCATAGAACACACTTCGTTGGTCGATGCTAAGCTATGCATAGTCTGACTGGCTACTTGTCCTATACTTTCACCGGTAACAAGACCTAGGCAATTCTCCTCTTCAGCCAACTTCTCCGCTATTCGCATCATATATCTACGCATTATAATCGTAAGCTCATCATGGGGGCATTTCTCATATATAGAAAGCTGTATATCCGTAAAATTCACAACAAAAAGCTTCATCCTGCCGGTATACTTTGATATCGTCTTTGCTAGATCTACTACCTTCTGCTTAGCTCTTTCACTTGTATATGGGGGTGCATGAAAATAAACCGCAGCCATAGATACACCTCGTTTTGAAATCATATATCCTGCCACAGGGCTGTCTATTCCACCTGATAATAGAAGCATGGCCTTTCCATTGGTTCCCACGGGCATACCACCGAGGCCTGGTATATTAATAGAATATACATATGCCTTCGAACGAACCTCAACTGTAATATAAACGTCTGGCTCATGAACATCTACATTTAGCTCGGGAAATCTCTTAAGCAAATATGCACCCATCTCCCTACAGATTTCAGGAGAAGTTAAGGGATATTTCTTATCGGCACGTTTCGCCATAACCTTAAAGGTAATATTCTTATCGGGATACATGGCATCCACATAGTTTCCAACCTCTTGAGTTAATGACTCCCAATCGGAATTATCAATCACAGCAACGGGACATATTGATGATATGCCAAATACCCTTTGTAATGCCTCCACTGTCTCTTCATAATCATAGCTTTCGGGACATTCTACAAATACCCTTCCCTGCTCTTTGTATACATTATAAGAACCTAGAGGCTTTAGTACCCCAGCAATTCTATCACGAAGAGCATTCTCAAATATATAACGGTTATTACCTTTTAATCCGATTTCTGCGTATTTTATTAAAAATGCTTTAAACATTTTATACCTTAACCTTTCGCTTTAGTTTTCTTTATCTTCTTGTGAATCTTCTTAAGCTAGGCAGAATATCCTTAATCTGCGCTAGGGCATATTCTATCTCTTCCTTAGTAGTCATATCAGATAATGAAAACCGCAATGTAGAATCCATTAAATCCTTAGAAACTCCAATTGCAGAAAGAGTAGCACTTGGCTTGGGATGATGTGAGCTACAAGCTGAGCCGGAGGATATATATACACCACGCTCTTCCAAAGCATGAAGTAGCACTTCACTTCGAACCCCCCTAAAGCTTACCGATATTATATGGGGTGCCGTCATCTTAATATGCTCCATCTCAAAGTTCTTAGTACATTCTGGAGGAAGTCCATTAATTATTACACCCTCAAGCTTACTTATTTCCCTTATTAAATATTGCTTTAGCTCATACATTCCTCTGATTTTCTGCTCAAAGTCTCTGTAAAGCTGGGTAGTGGCTTGTCCTAAGCCTGCAATTCCGGGAACATTCTCTGTCCCGGACCGGAGTCCCTTTTGGTGCCCGCCTCCAAAGATTATAGGCTTTAGACGTATACCTTCGCTAACATATAATGCACCAATGCCCTTTGGCCCGTGTATCTTATGTCCGCTTACTGATAATAAATCTATACCCATTCTCTTAGGGTAAATTCTATATTTTCCAAATGCCTGAATAGCATCTACATGAAAAATTATATCTTTCTTTATGGTTTTTATCTCTCTAGCGATTTCTTCTATATCTTGAACCGCACCTATCTCATTATTCACATACATAAGAGATACCATCAAAGTATCCTCTTTTATTGCGCCGTACAGCTTGTCCTTAATGATTTTACCTGAACCATCCACAGGAATAAAATCAAGTGAATAATCATTTTCTTCAAGGAAAAGAAGTGGTTGGTGAACCGATGGGTGCTCTATCCTAGAGGTAATAATATGTCTTCCCCGTCTATGATAAGCCATAGCCGCTCCTATAAGTGCCAGATTGTTAGCTTCTGTACCACAGGAGGTAAATACGATTTCCTTCGGATCTACCTTAAGGCAATCTGCAATCTGCTGCGCAGACTCCTTCATGTATCTTTCTGCAATTACTCCCATCATATGCATGGAAGAAGGATTGCCATAATCCTCATATAAAACCTTAAGCATTATGTCCCTAACGCCCTCGGTTATCTTTGTTGTTGCTGAATTGTCCAAATATACTTCCATTTAGTATACATCCTTTATATGCTAATCACTGTGTTTGTTTATTTCGTATAAGTCAAGTCAAAATATACGCTCTACTTAGAATAACACATCAATAGCAATTATTATACTATATATTACTATAGAATTTCCATATAATTTTATTTTTTCTATCTAATGCATGAGCTCAGTTCTGTTATACTCTAGAACTTTTAAGATCCAATAGGGATTAACACTCATTTCCGAGCCATCAGAGAGTACATAGATTCC
>CAZDWP010000037.1:7662-12366 GCA_964508985.1 uncultured Herbinix sp.
CTGCTGGGATTCCCAGATGAAGATGAACATCAAATTGTCCTTTAGTACCTTCAGGCCCATAGCCTGTATCACCCATGAATCCCAGCAGCTGACCCGCAATTACTGTATCACCCAGCTTAAGCTCAGGAGCATAGGTATCCATATGTGCGTAGTAGAAATACCCCCCTGATATGGAACGAATACCGATTCGATATCCTCCTTGCTCTAGCCAGCCCATATTCTCCACAATTCCATCTGTTATACTAATGATTGGAAAATATCCACGAGTATTATTGCTTGCCATAAGATCCGTACCCTCATGATTTCGATTTCCACCATAGCTTCTAGGGGCATACCAGGTATCTAAGTAGGATACCTTTTCTGCTCTCATACCCATTAGGGGAACAGGAAAATATATTATGTCGGAGAATATCTCTTTGTAATATTGATAAAGCTCCTTAAAAGCTTTGGTCCTTGATACTCTTCCGATTCCACGAAGAAACATATCCTGATTAGGAACCGTCCCATCAAGTAAATCATAATCTGACAGCATCATGCTAAATGTCAAATATCCGTTTTCATTTATATAGGGATGTCCATAAAGATAACAACCGGACTCTAATAGATTACTTGTGTATCTTTTTATCTCGTCAAGCTTGCTTTTCTTAATTCTAATATTACGAAACTCATCGTAATTTATTTCCTTTGAAATAGCATCTCTTATTATAAGCTCGCTACTAAGAAGCTTTAGACATTTGCCTGTTATACTAACTGCTACTGATAATAAAATCATGCAACATATAATTCGCCAATTAGGCTGATATTTTCTCATAACACCCTACCATTCCTCTAATCCTTTGAATAGTCATTAAAATTAATGACTAATAAATATATGAGGAATTCTAAGGTTTTATTACAAGACTCTGTTGCTACATACCATGAAAATGCATGACAAAACCAAGGACAGGCTATGTCATGCATCTACATCATATTAAATATGACCTATAAACTTATATTTCAAAATCCTTAGTATAAATTAAGAAATTATTTACCAAAAATAAATTCATGTAATATGCTAACATTCTTACCTAAATCGGGAACTAATACATCCATTCCCCTTACTTTAACATTGTCTGTAAATGTACCATTAGCAGGAATTCTAAGCTGACTAATCTCCATTGTTCTCATTTCGATAAATGTACTTAATAGCTTTTCGAATGTCTTTCTGTCTATATCTGTTTTTACCATCGGTAGCACTTTAACCATAGTTGTAGCAAGCTCAAGCTCACCCTTATTCTTATACTTATCAAAAATAGCATTTAATATAATCCTGTGGCGATCTGTTCTACCGTAATCATTATTTTCACCTGTAATAGCAGCTCTTTTACGAATACGTGAGTAACCCAATACCTGGTTACCGTTCATCAGCTGTTCACCCTCAACAACTGTTCGATAAGCCGGATTTGAGATATAATTAGTGTTCCTTAAATATCTTGCCTCTGAAGATGTTAAAGTAAGATCAAGACCACCCATATAATCAATAATCTGTTCAAAGTTTTCAAAATTAACCAGTACACAACCATCCAAATGGATATTGAAGTTAAGGGATATTGTTTCATATAGAAGATCAACATCTCCCTTTTCATACGCTGAGTTAAGCTTATTCTCTTTATATCCGGGAATCTGTACAAGGGTATCCCTCATAAGAGAGGTTAGCTTTATTGATTTACTTTGCTTGTTAAGTGTAGCAATAATTATAAGATCGGTTCTGCCCCTTGAGATACCTGAATCGATTGCTTCTTCACCTAAGAGCAGTATATTATATACATCATCTTCTCTTCTTCCATAGCCGGGATGTTCAGGCCAGACTATAGTGTCTGGGTCTATCTCTTCTGCATCGGAAGCAAGATCCTCGTCATCAAGATAATCCTCATCAATTATAAGATCAGGTTCATTAGTGAAATTCTGGGTCCCTGCCTCCCATATCTTGCCTCCTAGATTAAGCCCCATCTTTATAAGCAGGCTATTTCCAGGCTTAGTAAATCCAAGGAAGAAGGCAATGCTTAATAATGATAATAATCCGATAATTACACCGATCTGAATTTTCATCATTCTGGACTTTTTCTTGTCCCTTAAAGTCCCTGCCTCTAAACTCTCCAATTCCTCACCTATTTGCTTTGCCAAGGAATTATTAATATCAAACAGAGTATCATCGATGACATCTGTCGAATCCAGCTCTTCTATGGTAGCGGCAGCCTCCTCATTGAAAGCGTGGGTGGTATCCTCAGCCGTAACCACTACCTCACTAGACTCATTATCCACTTCGAGAGCCACAGTATCGGCCTCCACTAATAAACCAGCTTCAGCTATATCTTCTGTCCCCGGATTCTCATATACGATAGGTTCATCACTTAACACCTTATCAATATTTTCAAAGAAATTTTTCTGAAACTCCAGATCATTTCCAAAGTCAAAATCATCATGCGTATTGCCCTTTGACATACTTACATCTCCTACTGATTGTTATAATATTTAAAGCTGATTAAATTAGCTGATTTTCTCTTGTATAATACGTTCTAGGAACTGATAGACCCTAATCGTTGATGATATACTTACTCTTTCATCAATAGTATGGACACGGGACATATCTGGGCCAATGGATACTATATCGATGCCCGGCATTTTTTCTGCGATAAGACCGCATTCCAAGCCGGCATGAATGGCCTCAACCTTCATCTCCTTGCCATACATCTCCTTATAATGCTTCTGAAGATGTTCTCTTAGCTTTGATTCCTTTTTAAACTCCCAAGCGGGATATTGCGAACGCACAACATACTCTCCCCCAAGAAATTCGATCAGATACTTCAACCTGCTGCTAATATATTCCTTATAGCTACTCTTGGAACTTCTTACTGAATTGCATATAATTGCCTCTTCCTCTTCCAAACGAAAGATACCCAAATTTAATGAGCTTTCTACAAGCCCATCAATGTCTGAGCTCATTACCTGAACACCGTAAGGTATCTGTATCAATAGAAACAATAGCTTTTCAAAGGAGATTGGATGAAGTGGTGAATACTGACCGTCTCCCAGATCCTCAATCGAATAATCTAGTTCCGGTTCACTTCCCTCTAATTCCTTTTTATATATTTGCATAATCTCCCCAACACTATCAGTCATTTGCTTAAAATCTTCAGTTGATATTAGCAGCTTGGCAAATGCTTCACGGGGTATAACATTATCCTTATAGCCGCCTTCCATATGAAGAACGCCAAAATGCACTTTTTCTCTCAAATCAAATAATAGGCGTGCTAAGAGCTTATTGGCATTTGTACGGTTACTAACAATATCCATACCAGAATGTCCACCCTTTAAGCCACCCAAACTGATTTTTATCGCCTTGCCGTCTTCGGTCACACGCTTTAATGGTAAAGTACAGGTTCCTGTTAATCCGCCGGCACAGCTTGCCAGTAGATATCCCTCTTCCTCTGAATCTAAGTTTATCATGTATTGCGATTTTAAGGATGATAATTCCAATGCCTTTGCACCGTGCATCCCCACTTCCTCATCTGATGTAATTATAGCTTCAATTCGGGGGTGCTTTAAATCTTTATCAGATAATAAGGCCAGCATATAGGCAACTGCTATCCCATTATCGGCACCCAGAGTTGTACCATCTGCATGAAGATAATCGCCATCCACCAGAAGCTTTATACCATCCTTAAGAAAGTCATGAGTACCATCCTTACGCTTTTCACAGACCATATCCATATGTCCTTGTAGCATAATACTAGGCTCATCCTCATAACCGGGGGTAGCCTCCTTGATAATAATAACGTTGTTAGCTTCATCCCTAGTATACACTAATCCCCATGTTTTTGCAAAGCTTACCAGATATTCACTAATTTCTGCTTCGTTTCCCGAGCCTCTCGGTATGTCTGATATTTCACTAAAGTACTTAAATACTCCTTTATAATCCATTTGTTCCAAGCTCTTAATCATAATACACCCGACCTTTCTGTAAAGATATTCTTATCTCAGTTCTTAAAGCTATGAATCGGTGCCGGAATTCTTCCTCCACGGTTTATGAAGTTATCACAGGAAAATTCATTGACCTTCATAACCGGTGCATGGCCAAGCAAACCGCCAAATTCTACGTAATCTCCAAGGCCCTTACCTATCACTGGTATAAGCCTAACTGCTGTTGTCTTTTGGTTAATCATACCTATAGCCATCTCATCCGCAATAATTCCCGAGATAGTCGTTGCTTTTGTATCTCCAGGTATTGCTATCATATCAAGGCCGACTGAGCATACGCAGGTCATTGCCTCTAGCTTTTCAAGGGTTAATGCACCTGCTTCTACAGCATCTATCATTCCTTGATCCTCACTAACGGGAATAAATGCCCCGCTTAAACCTCCCACATATGAGGAAGCCATGACTCCTCCCTTTTTAACCTGGTCATTCAGTAGAGCAAGAGCGGCGGTCGTTCCAGGAGCTCCAGCATATTCAAGACCGATTTCCTCAAGAATTTCTGCCACGCTATCTCCCACTGCGGGTCTAGGTGCCAGACTAAGGTCTACTATACCAAAGGGTATGCCTAGAAGTTTAGAAGCTTCCATAGCAACCAATTGACCTACCCTTGTTATTTTAAAAGCTGTCTTTTTTATGGTTTCACAAAGAGTCTCAAAGTTTTCTCCTCTGACAGTCTCAAGAGCTCTCTTT
>CAZDWP010000038.1:0-12340 GCA_964508985.1 uncultured Herbinix sp.
AACTCATTGTATATTGGAGTCATACCCCAACATTTGACAAAGAGCCTAAAAAAATGAATCACAGTAAAGTTTTCACTCTGCATGATTCATTTATTTGATTAACGTATTTTTAACGTAATAGTGTCCACTCACTAAAATCTAAATCATATTATAATAATTATCTATGATTTAGATATTATAACTAAAACAAAAATGTTGTTATTTATTTTTTAATTCTTTTCAGACAAGATCAGTAATATATGGCATTGATGTTTGAGCTCCGAGTAGTTGTACAGTTTTGCTGGCAGCTAGATTGCCAAATTCAATTGCTTTTCTAACATCATTTGTATTTAAATATCCTACTGCAAATGCAGCATTAAATGTATCGCCAGCACCTGTAGTATCAACAACATCCACTTGAAAGGCAGGAATTCTATTTATTCTATTACTATCAGAATAATAGACACCCTTAGATCCATGTGTAACAATTATTTTTTGGGGATATTTTAATAATACAGTATCTAAATCGTCATTAAATAATTGTTTTAACTCAATCTCATTAGGTGTAATGAATGAAGCTTTTAGAGACTGTTCAATACTAATGTTTTCTGCGGGAGCAGGGTTTAATATAGACTTTATATTATGTTCTAGACAAATGTCTAGAACATATTCTACAGTATCAATTGGGATTTCACATTGCAAAATAACAATATCAGATTCTAATATCTTGTTCATACTTTTGTTAACTATATCTCTACTGACCATAGAATTTGCACCTTGTACAATAATAATATTATTATCATTGTCAGTTACAGTAATATTTGCAACTCCTGTTTCACCTATAACTTTTGATATTCCTTGTACACCTACATTATTGTCTTTAAGGTTATCTATTGCAATTTGCCCATAGTTATCATTTCCCACACATCCTATCATTTCAACATTTGCCCCTAATCGTGACGCAGCGACTGCTTGATTTGCCCCTTTTCCTCCAGGTAGAACCGAGCTAGAGATTCCATATAGTGTTTCTCCTACTTTAGGAAATCTGTCTGTTGTTGTTACGATATCCATATTTATACTTCCTATTACGACTATTTTCATTTTTTCATTCCTTCTTTACAAAAAGCTCCAACTAAATGTAGAGCTTTTCAAGTACACTATACATTTTTTTATATAGTTCATATTTTCTATTATACTTGTTATTCTTTTCTTTATCTGGGTAAAAAATTACTTCTTTCGAACCAGAATGTAATATTTCTGAATAACCTAATCCATAATATGCTGACTTAACTGATAAAGCAGCACCATAACATCCCATTTCGTCTACTTCATCAATCACAATAATATTTAAACCTAGAATATCTGCATAAAGTTGCGTCCATAATTCAGACTTAGCTACTCCACCACCTAATTTTATACTATTTTTAATAGGCAGAGTTGATAATAGTTTATCTACATGAAGTCTAGTATTAAAACAGACTCCCTCACACATTGATTTAATAAGTTGATCTCTAGTGTTGCTGTTATCAAAACCTATTATATTACTCTTAAAGTTATATTTTGAATGACTTCCGTATAGGAATGGAAATACTATTAAATCGTCAATAATTTCATCATTTAAAAGTGCATTATTTGCTTGTCTATAAATGTCACCTTTGCTATCTATAACCTCAGATAGAAAATTTTCAATTAAAGAATCCATATTAGCTGCACCAGTTGGACTACTCTCCTCGATTAAGTATGTATTTTTTAATACATATTTAGAATTTAATCCTATCTTTTTACCTTTAACCATTTTATTCGATACATAACCATTAATTGACCATGTTCCCGTTACGGTAAATAACTGATCAAGGTCTGTAATTCCTAAAGTTAAAGCACATGCATCAACATCAAACATACCTCCACTAACTATTGTATCTTCTCCTAAACCAATAGTAGCTGATATTTCTGCAGTAATGTTTGACACATTTGTATTGGAATGTGTAATAGGCGGAAACATACAAAGTGTTTCAGTAATATCATATATTTTTAGGATTTCTTCATCTATCATGTTCTTTTCAGCATTGTATAATCCCGATCCTGAGAGAATTGTTTCTTCACTCTTTAATACGTTCGTTAATTTGAATCTAATATAATCATTAACTGATAATATATATCCTATTTCACTGTACTTATCATTATCATATTTTTTTAACCACGATAGTAATGCTGAAGGCTGACCTGATATTGGCTCCTGGCCTGTTAAGTCGTAGATGCAATCTATATCTTTTTTACTCAGTTCATTAATAAGGTTTTTTGCTCTACTATCAGAAGATAATATAGCTCTACCAAGCTCATTTTTATTTTTATCCAGGAGATACAATCCTTTACCGTGCCCACTCAATCCAATGCCTTTGATATGTTCTGGCTGAACATTTATATTTTCCACTAAATTCATAAGACATTGTAAATTAGCATTCCATAATTCAGTCATATCACGTTCAACCATCCCACCATCTAGGTTTAAAGTATCTACTGGAACAGTATGTACCTGAATCTCTATACCTTTTTCATCATATAATGCAGCTTTTACAAATGTCCCGCCGTTATCTAAACCTATGAAGTAGTTCATTATCTAGGTGCCTTTTTGTTATTAGGACCGAAATGCTTCAAAGCAACTAAATTTTCAGTCTTACTACTATTTATATATGTAACACCTTTTTTAGCCGCTACTTCTGAAACAAAGAATTCGTCACTTGATTGCTCACCAAACCTCATCATTGTAGGAGTTTCACATTTTAGTTTCCCGATTTTACCATAGCCTTGTACAAAGATTAATCCATGAGCTGCCTCATCATAAACTGTAACAGATTCACCAGGATAAATTACTAACTCTTTAGCGCTAAAATAATCGTTTCCATAAGTTATCCACGACTCTTTATGACTAGAGTCTTCTATATCAATAACAGGTGGTCTAAAATAATTCTTCTTGTAATGTGGATCTGTATTTTTTTCCCAGTCTAATAAACCTAAAACATTCTCCATATCATTATGTTTATCCTCTGGAGTTTCTTCAATTAACATTTCATAAGGATATATTTCCCCAGAAACAACGTTCTCATAAACAGAATTAACATCTGAGTTCCACTGTGGCTCATACGTTAGCACTGAAGCCGGAGCATGAATAACCCCTGGTGGAGTATACCAACCCGTCCCCAACTCAATCCTAAATCCTCTTGATAGTTCTGTTATTCTTGTGTCTCTATCTTTAATAGCATTTAAACGTTCTAATACTTCTTCCTTTTTTGTATCTGGATCAAAACCAAAATATGTTAAATTTAGTTCACCAGTATTATTATTTAACTGTTTCGGAAAAAAGTACGCTTCTGGTTTACCTAATTTACCTACTTTTGCAGCATCTTCAAACATTAAATGAACATGATGAAATAATGGATTTTCATAGTCAAAGAACTTAGAGTATATTGGCCATCCTCCATATTCTTTCATTAGCTCTTCCCCAATGATATCCTCTTTTAATATATCAATTGCATCTTTTAAACTAATTTTCTCGTCAGTATCATAACCAAATGGGATATAGCTCATACCTTCATCTTCCGCTGCTAACGGTCCATTATTAGCAGTTATTACTGATGAAAACCAACGTTCCTTGATTGATCCTCTTTCCATTCCTAATGGATAGTAATCATCTGGATGTAGTTTAAGTCTTTTTCCTGCTTTTCCAAATCTTCTTGGTACGAATATTGGATTTAATCTCAATATTCCTTCATTCTCTTCAAATAAATCTCTAATTTTTTTCTCCATTTTTTAATCCTCCTACTTACATACACCTTTACTTAACATAATATTTGCATATTTAACTGAAGTACCAGTCTGTACAACAATAAATGATGACTTTGACTTATCATAAAAATCCTGTCTACTAATTTTTTCTATTAAATCTTTTCCTTTACTTTCTTCAGTTGACTCAATTAAACTATAGAATTTGTTCCATATTTCAGGAAACTCATCAATATCACGTTTATCCATTATTGTGATAGGCTTACTTATAAAATCATCAACGGGAAAAAATTCTAGTATTGCTTCAAGTAATTCATCTACTTCTACTCCATCAAGTCTGACTACATTATCACAAACTGTATATGCTGGAAAATTCGCATCCGCCAGAATAATTGTATCTCCATGGCCCATTTTCATCAGATTAAACATGAGTTCTGGACTTATAATTTTTGGTATGTTATTTAACATATTATCTCCTTTTTTAAGAAAGGATTAAGTCCAACTTAATCCTTTTGAATTATCAATTATTTTTTTGTAATTACAATAATATCAATTGGTTGTTCCTTAGGAACGTCTTCACCTTTGAACCATTTAACTGCTGTTTCAATAGAAACTTCTCCCATTTCAGTAGTCTTTTGCTCTACAGTATATAGTAGATCTCCTGCATTTACAGCGTCTACAGCATCGTCTCCTGCATCAAATCCTGTTACAAGAATATCTACACCTGGAGTTTTTCCTGCTGCTTTAATAGCTTCTAAAGCACCTAGCGCCATCTCATCATTCATAGAGTAAATAGCTTTTACATTTGGATGTGCTTTTAATAAGTCTTCTGCAACAGTAAGGGCTTCCGCTCTATTAAAGTTAGCAGTTTGACTTGCAACAATATTCACTTTTCCTTCAGCTACATTTTTAAAACCTTGATATCTATCGATGGCACTTGAAGCACCTGGTACACCTTCTAGAACAATAATATCGTCACCATCATCTAAAGCATCTAATAATGTCATTGAAGCTGTTTCTGCGGCTTTAACATTATCTGTACCAATATATGAATCGATATCAACACCATCAACGTATCTATCTACTGCAACAACTTTAATACCCTTTTCCATTGCTGTTTTAGTTACACTTGAGACGGCTGCTGAATCAACCGGGTTTAATATTAGAACTTTAATTCCTCTTTCAATTAAATCTTCAATGTCCGAAATTTGTTTAGCTGCATCATCTCCTGCATCTACTAATACAAAATCAACATCTAATTCTTTAGCTTTGGCTTGAGCTCCCTCAGCCATTGAAACAAAGAACGGGTTTGTCATTGTTGAGATAGAGAATCCTACTGTATCTCCTTCAGTAGCCCCACCTCCACCTGTACCACAAGCAACTAATGCTAACATAACGATCGATAATACTACAAATTTTAATGTTTTTTTCATTTCCTTCTCCTTTTATTTGTTTTTATCTGATAAAACTGCAATAACTATTACTACTCCTTTTACTACTTCTTGAAAATATGAAGAAACTCCCATAATATTCAAGCCATTGCTTAAAACTGCAATAATCAAAATACCAGTAATTGTTCCTATTATGCCCCCCTTTCCACCTTGCATACTAGTTCCACCTAGTGCTGATGCGGCAATCGCATCTGTTTCGTAACCTTGTCCTAGTGTAGGTTGAGCTGATCCTAGTCTTGATAAAAGAATTATTCCTGCTAATGTTGCAAGAGCCCCAGAAATCACATACACATATGTGCTAACTCTTTCTACTTTAACTCCAGCTAGTTTAGCAGCTACAGGATTGCTTCCTATTGCATATATCTTTCTACCTAGAACTGATTTGTTTAGTAATAAAAACATAAACAAGAATGCTAAACCTAATATCCATACTGGAGTAGGTATCCCTAAGACATTACCCTTTCCTAAAAAGTCTAATATAGGTGTTTCTCCTAATCCTGATATCGGTCTACCTTCACTAAATATATACGTAAGTCCTTTAAATATTGTCATTGTCGCTAGCGTAGCTATAAATGGTTGTAGTTTACCTTTATTTATTAATATACCATTAATAAATCCTAATACTATACCAAGTATCACCATAAGAAGTAGTGTCGGTATTTCTGGTACTCCATTTTTTAACATGCTAGCACCAATCATTGCTGTTAATCCAAGCGTAGACCCAACTGATAAATCAATACCACCTGTTAAGATAACACTCGTCATTCCAAATGCAATTAATCCATTTATTGAGGCCTGTCTCAATATTGAAAGTAGATTACTCGCTTGTCTAAACTCAGGTCTAATTATTCCCATTACAATTATCAATCCGATTAAAGCAATAGTGGACGCATATTTTGATATATCAATCTTTCTTTCTCTAAACTTAATTAACATTTATTTCTCCTCCAGTACATAATGTCATTACATTTTCTTCAGTAGCAAATTCTTTATCAACAAATCCCGAAACTTTTCCTTCGTGAATAGCCATTATCCTATCACTCATTCCTAATACTTCAGGTAGTTCGGAGGAGATGAATATTATCGCTACTCCATCTTTAGCTAATTGATTAATTACACTGTATATCTCTCTTTTTGCTCCAACATCAACTCCCCGAGTGGGTTCATCTAGTATCAGTACTTTTAAGTCCTTATATACCCATTTTGCAAATACAACTTTTTGCTGATTACCACCACTTAGATTTAGAACATGTTGATCCTCAGATGAACTTCTAATTCTTAAATTATCAATTGCGTTTATAGCAAACTCTCGTTCTTTAACAGAATTTATAAAACCCTTACTAGAGTTTGACTCTAAATTCGAAATTGTAAGATTAGATTTTATTGAAGTTTCTAACAACAATCCTTCATTTTTTCTATCTTCCGTAATAAATCCAATTTTGTTTTCTATTGCCTTTGATGGATTAGATATATCTACAACTTTTCCATCTAAAATAATATCACCGGCAGTTGTCGGTATATTACCGTACAAGGCATGCATAATTTCCGTTCTACCCGCTCCCATAAGTCCTGCTATACCTAGAACTTCACCATATTTAACATCGAAATTAATATCGTTGAAGTTTTTAATATTTGATAGTCCTCTTACCTCTAATGCAACATCACCTGGAATTGCAGTCCTTTCAGGAAAGTAGTCAGTTAACTCTCTACCTATCATCATACGTACAATATCTTTAGTATCTATATCTTTAATATTTTTAGTATCTACAAACTCTCCATCTCTTAGCACAGTCACACGATCACATAATTCAAATATCTCTTCCATCCTATGAGATATGTAAATAAAACTAACACCTTCTTTTTTTAAATCCTCTATAACTTTGAATAACATAATAGTTTCAGATGGTGATAAAGCTGAAGTAGGTTCATCCATAATAATAACTTTCGCATTAATTAGAAGAGCTTTTGCTATTTCTATCATCTGTTGTTGCCCAACAGATAAATCAGACATCTTCGTGTTAGGGCTTACATCAAATCCTAATTTTTTGAGTGCTGCACTTGATTTTTCAACCATTGCTTTTTTGTCAACAAAACCAAATTTTTTTAATATTTCTTTCCCCATAAACATATTTGCTTCAACACTTAAGTCTTGCATTACATTAAGTTCTTGATGAATAAATACGATCCCATTCTTTTCTGCTTCTGCTGGAGATGAGTAGTTTACTTCGACGCCATCAACAATTACTTGACCCGAGTCTTTCTGATACAGTCCGGTAAGTATCTTCATTAAAGTAGATTTTCCTGCACCGTTTTCTCCCATCAATGCATGAACCTCACCACCCCTCAGATCAATCCTAGCATTTTTTAATACTTGAACTGATCCAAAGCTTTTACAAACATCCTTCATTATGATTTCCATAAATACTCCTTTACTTTGTCGAATCTCTTTCGATTAAATAATTATCCACAATTATATTTTCATAACCAGTACTTTTATCGTCTATTATGTCAAATAATAACTGAGCAGCAATTGTTCCTAACTCTCCCAAAGGCTGTCTTATGGATGTTAGTTTAGGTCTTACATATCTAGTTATAATTAAATCGTCGTATCCGACAATCTTTAAATCATTAGGAATTTTAATTTTTTTGTTTTGACAGTCTTCCATAACATCAGCAGCTGTCATATCATTCCAGACAAATACACCTACGTTTTTTTCTTTAACTACTTCTTCTAAATTTATGTTAATAAATTCCTCGTACGTTAACACTTCATGTTCTACCTTGTTAAACAAAGAAGTTTCTACAAATGCCTGTCTTCTTAAATTAAGTATTTCCAAATCTCTATCCTCTGTTACATGGTATAAGTAATCACATTTAGCATCAATCAGACACTGAACAGCTAACTTAGCGCCTCCATAATGATCACTGGTTACTGAAGAATAAAATTCTTTTACATTTCCTTGCGGTATTCTATCTAGCATTACCAGGGGAAAGTTTTCCCTACCAATCTGAGATCTAATACCTTCATAATACGGAACATTCATTATTGATGAGACAATTGCTCCATCAACAGTTCCCTCTCTAAGGTATTCAATATAAATTTTTTCTAACTCTTCATCTTCCTTTGTATTACATATAATTAATTTATACCCTTTTTCTAAACAAATCTCCTCAATCTCTGCTGCAAGTTTTGGAAAAAATAAATTCTCTATTGTAGGCATAATTAACGCTATAGTGTTGGTTTTTTTTGACCTTAGAGACCTAGCAATGCTATTTGGAACATAGTTAAGTTTTTTACATGCATTTTCTATTAGACTAGCCGTTTTCTCACTAACAAAGCCATTTTTATTAAGATATCTGGAAACTGTCGATGTGCTTACACCGGATTCTTTAGCAATATCTTTTATTGTTATCATATTAAGACCACCTTTGTGGGAACGTTCCCACAAATCTATATTAAACTATTATTTTTACGATGTCAATAGTTTAATAGCACTTTTGCCAACGCTTACATTATGTGGTATATTATCTCAAGGAGGTATGTTATGAATAATAATTATAATTTCTTATCAATTAACGAAAGTTCTATTAAGGAGATTGATAACTCATCGTTTAAAATCTATGCACCTGGAAAGACTGACTATTTTAATTCACCAATTCCTACGAATGGTATATTTGACAAAGTAGTTAATGCGCCTTTTTATTACAATGAATGGGACGGAAACTTTACACTAAAAGTAAAAGTTAAGAATAACTATGAGTCAGATTATGATGCTTGTGCTATCTTTATATATGAAGATGATAATAAATGGATTAAGCTCGCTCATGAAAAAACTGACTTTGATACAACTGCAATCGTGAGTGTTGTCACAAATCACGTATCTGATGATTGCAACGGAGTAAATGTGGATAATGAATATATATGGTTAATGGCATCAAGGTTAAATGATACATTTTCACTACATTATTCTTTGGATGGTAAAGAGTACATTTTAAAGAGGATATTCCATCTATCATTATCTAAAAAAATTAAAGTTGGACTAATGGCACAATCTCCTACTGGGGATGATGCTTATAGATATTTCTATGATTATTCAATTAAAGATTATTATTTGAAAAATATCAGATCAGGCGAACATTAATAAAAAGGAGTTATAATCAGAGCGCAACTATACCGCTTCTCTTGATTATAACTCCTTTATTTTATATCAACATTTTATTAATTTTATCTGTTAAAAACTTATAGTTGAATTTCAACTCTTCTATATAGTTATCTTGTCCCGTATACCAACATTCACAAACGTAAGATCTAACTCCTAGATCCCATAAAGATTTTATACCTTTATCAAAATCTACATGACCAGTATCAAATAATGTTTCTCTGAAAACTCCTGGAACTGTTTCTTTTAGATGAGCAGCTACAATATGACCTTTTCCATTCAGCATATCAAGATATAAATCCCCTTCAGTTATTGCTGCATTAGTAAGATTACCTAAATCAGGGTAAATATGAAGATAAGGACTATTTATGATATTAACATACTTCATAGCTTTTGATATAGTATTCATAAAATCCGTTTCCATTGTTTCAAATCCACAAATAATTTGTCTGGAAGCAGCATAATCAATACCCTTAACTAAATTATTAAAAAATAGATTCTCTGTTTCATTACTACTTTCTTCATAATAAACATCATATCCAGCTAACTGTATAGTATGCACACCTAATTCAACTGCAAGATCAACTGCTTTGTAAAAAATCTCCAAACCTTTATCTCTGACAATTTTATCTTTACTTCCTAATGGATATTTTCTATGTCCACTTAAACACATTGACATTATTGGTAGTCCTGTAATAGAAATAGCAGATCTTATTTCTTCTATCTCAGATGTTCTATCTAATCTGGAAAGTTTCTCATCAGTCTCATCCACAGATATCTCCAGATAATCATAACCAATTTCTTTTGCTAAGTTCAACTTCTCTAACCATGTCAGACTAGAAGGCATTGCTTTCTCATACAATCCTAATCTATACATTTTATTTTTCTTGTCCATAATATGCCTCGCTACCATGCTTCCTTAAATAATGCTTATCTTCCAGGTCACTATTTATTGAATTAACATTTGGGTTAAGAATCATAGTCTTGATATTCATCTCTGCAACAACCTCTAAAACTATCGCATTTTCAATTGCTTCTGTTATAGAAGATCCCCATGCAAATGGTCCATGATTATTCACCAAGCAAGCTTGAACTTCTGTAGGATTAATTTTGCGCTTTTTAAAAGTTTCGCCGATAACTACACCTGTATTATATTCATAATTTTCTTTAACTTCTTCAGCACTCATAACTCTTGTGCACGGAATAGTTCCATAGAAATGATCCGAATGAGTAGTTCCAAAGTTACTCAAATCTTTCCCTGCTTGGGAGTATGATGTAGCGTTTAATGAATGCGTATGAACCACACTTTTAATTTTACTATCCATACTATAAATATATAAATGAGTTGGTAAGTCGCTACTAGGATTCAATTCACCCTCTACAATGTTACCGTCAAAATCAACAATTACAATATCATCATGTTTCATTATTTCATAATCTACCCCACTTGGTTTAATAGCCACTATTCCTTTATCATAATCAGCCTCTGATACGTTTCCCCAAGTTAATGTCACTAACCCGTTTTCCACTAATTTTTTATTTGCTAATAAGACTCTTTTCTTAATTTCAGTATACATTTTTCTCCTCTTTTCCTTATTTATTCTCAATATGGTAACGATACCACTATTATAACAATAATTAGATAACAATCAAGCAATATTTACTTCCGCACTTTTTAAGTAAATTTATAGTTATTATTAATTAAAAGTATCACTTAAAAAATTAAGCCCATCTCTCATCAAATCATCTCGAGTTTTGTACACATCTCTCCATAAACGAGCTGCCTCAAGAAGTTCACTAACATCTTTTGTGAAAGCCTCTATTATCATTGGTCCATTATAGTTAATACTATTCAAGGATTCCTTTATCTCTTGCCAATCAATATTATCTTTTCCTGGAGTTCCCCTGTCATTAGATGATGCATGTATGCTAAAAAGTTTGTCTCCTGCTAGATTAATTGCACCAGAAATACTCCTTTCTTCAATATTCATGTGAAATGTATCAAGAAGCAGTCCAACATTATCTTCTTCTATTCCATTTAGCAAATTAATAGCCTGTTCGACGGTATTAATATAATCTGTTTCAAATCTATTTAATGGCTCTATTGCCAACTTTACATCCTTACTTTTAGCATATACAGCCAGTTTCTTCATAGATTTAATTACCCTAACATCTCTCTGTCTCTTTTCATCTTGATTTAGTAGTCTAGTATGCCCCGTAGCTGAATACATTGGGCCTGACACATATGGGGATCCAACAACAGAAGCAATATCTATTAATTTTTTAATATAAGATAATGCATTATTATTTATATTCTCGTTGTCACTACTCAAATCTCTATATTTATTAAACACACCAGAAATATATATATCAATGCCGTTATCATTTGCATACTCTCGTAGATACAATGCATCAACACATTCTATATCATCTACAGCTATCTCAAAAATTTCGAAACCAACTTCTTTAGCATATTTAATCTTCTCAATATCTGATTCACTGAATGGAGAAGACCACAATAAAGAATTTACACCATACTTCATTTACTAAACCTCCTATTTAATATTTATCTAATACTAGATTAACCTATTAAAATATACTACTTAGTGTTAGCGCTGTCAAGATTGGCTCTATTCTATGAATAAATAGTTTTCTTCATAATTTATAAACAAATTTACTTTTGGAAAGGTTACACTAAAGTAGACACTTCTCTATATAACGAAATGTTATAATGTGAGAAAGTGAGGAATGATAATATGAGTTCACAGAAAAGACGAATTTACAGTGAGGATTTTAAGAAGCAAATGGTTTCCTTGTACGAATCAGGAAAATCACCTTCAGAGCTAATTAAAGAATATGATTTATCTCCAGCATCAATATACCAATGGCGCAATCAGTATGGTAGAGAATCAGACTACGATGTTACAGTAGATAATAAGGAATCGATAGACGAACTTAGAAAACTAAGGG
>CAZDWP010000039.1:0-12221 GCA_964508985.1 uncultured Herbinix sp.
TTGGACGAAGCAAATTATATTACTGAATACAATCTGGATGTAGACATATTGATTAAGGGTGAAATTATAGTCGGTTTACCGATGAGCCTCTTATGCAGTGATGAATGTAAGGGAATATGCATGCATTGCGGTACAAATCTCAATGAGGGCTCTTGTGACTGTGATAACACAGTATTAGATCCCCGAATGTCAGCAATCCGAGATATTTTCAACAATTTTAAGGAGGTGTGACTATGTCTATATGTCCAAAGAATAAGTCGTCAAAAGGTAGAAGAGACAGCCGTAGGGCTAATTGGAAAATGAGTGCTCCCAATCTTGTAAAATGCAGCAAATGTGGAGAGCTTATGGTTCCTCATAGAATATGCAAGGCTTGTGGTTCTTACAACAAAAAGGAAATTCTTCCTACTGAGTAATTGCTAGCCTAATATTGATGCTTAAAATCTTCCCCCGGATATCCGGGGGTATTTTTTTGCTCATTTTTAGTGTGTCCTTTCAATTAATAGACTAATTTAATCTTAAAATTAAGATTGAATTAGAATTTACATATTAGTTTGCTTTTTTATATAATGTATGTTATTTTATTGTCAACTTACATAATATGGCATCAATGTTATAATTTAAAAAAGAAAGAAGGGGCATTATGAAGAAGAGAATTTTTGTTTTATTCACAGCAGTATGCTTGATATTTACCACACTTTTAGGTTCATCAGGCATTGCATCGGCACAATCAAAATTTAAAGTTCCGAGAAGAGGGGATGAAATTAGTGGATTTAGTGTTAAAGAGCTTGCTTATGACCAATCTACTAAATCCAATAATATCTTACTAGAACATAACAAGACAGGTGCAAGAGTACTTGTTATTAAGAATAGTGATATTAATCGTGGCTTTTCAATTAAGTTTAACACTCCACCGGATAGCAGAGGTACAAATCACATTCTCGAGCATTCTGTTTTAGGTGGAAGCGAAAAATATCCAACTAAGAATTCAATTTTCGACGTTATTAATACTACATATGTTTCATTTGCCAATGCATTAACATATCCGAATATGACTATGTATCCTATATGTTCACAAAGCGAGGAGCAGCTATTAAAGTCTGCTGATGTCTATCTGGATGCGGTGTTTAATCCATTACTATTGACCGATGAAAGGATATTTGAAAGAGAAGGCTGGCGTTATGAGCTGGCTGATGAGGCTTCAGCGTTGAATTATAACGGAATTGTATATAATGAGATGCAAGGAAGCTTGGGGAGCATTACATCAGCTGCATTATCCAATGCAAATGATGCGGTATTTTCTGATAGTGACCAAGGAAATAATTCAGGTGGCATTCCTAGCGAGATATTAACATTAAGCTATGAAGATTTACTAGATACATATAATAAATACTATCATCCATCAAATAGCTTTATTGTCCTATATGGAGATTTGGATTATGTGAAATTTTTAGATATGATTGATAAGGATTATTTATCGTCATATAATAAGAAAAAAATCGATATTGAAAGAAAGCCACAGGCAGAATTTGACGGCCTGGTAGAAAAGACCTTTGAATTTCCCGCTGCAGAAGGTACAGACACAACATACAAGTCTGTTATTGATCTTGTATTTGCAGCTGACGATATAAAGGACATGGGAATGGAAGGCTATATGAGACTGAATCTTGCAATGTCTCTTATAAATCAAGAGAGCTCAAATATTAAGAAGGCAATGATGGAAAGTCAGATTGCAGAATCCTATATTATGCAGCTAGATCTATCAACATTTCAACCTACAGTACATTTCATAGCCTTGAACGCAGATTCTTCTAGGAGTAAAGATTTTTATAATTTAGTTATGACTGAGCTAAATGATATTGTCAAGAATGGAATGAATACGGATCTAGTCAAGGCATTATTAAGATCCATGGAGTTCGAAGAGGAAATTGGAAGTGGAAATGCAGTAAATGGTTTAATACTGTCAAGTTTATTTGATAATTTGCTTGATGACCCTATGGAGAACTATTTAAGATATATTAAAATCATAGCTGATAAACTGGATGAGAATGTGTTAGAAAGCGCTATAAAGGATCAATTATTGGACAATAAGTCAGTGGCTCTAACTGTAACAGAACCGAAGCCTGGCCTGCTAGAGAGTAATCAGATAGCATTAGCTAAGAAGCTATCTGAGAAAAAGTCAAGTATGTCAAAGGAAGATATTGTAGTACAGGCTAAGAAGTCAGCTGAGTTTAATGTATGGAATAACGAGGCTACTTCGGATGAAGTACTAAAATCATTAAGAGCAGTAGAGCTTAAAGACATATCTGTTGAAATGAAAGATCGTGTGATAGATGAAACTACAATTGATGACGTCAAGCTATTGAGTACTATTGCGGATGTGAATGAAATTAGTAAGATTCAAATGAATATTGACATTAGCCATCTTACAATGGATGAGCTTTTATATCTTAAATTCTACCTCGATATGGTTAGTAATGGTATGGACACTAAGGATCGTACCGAAATGGAAGTAGTGAATGATATAACAAATAATTTATATAGTTTGTCATATTCAATTGATGCAATTCCTGATAACAAGAAGGATACATCTGCACATCCAGTATTAAATGTGACTTATTATAGCTTCGAAGATGAGTATAAAGATACGTTTGACTTAATATATGATGTTCTATTACAGTCAGACATTAAAAACATCTCAACATATGGCAAGAGAACTATAGCAAATATAAAAGCTAATTATGAGATGCAATTTGCAGAACCAATTGGTCTAGCACAATATCGTAGTCTCGCATATACAAGTGCTAGGTATAGAATCATCAATTATCTTAATGGATTGGATTACTATAATTTTATTGTATCATTAGAAGATAAGATTGCTTCTAATCCCTTAAGCATATTCAATAAGCTAAGTAAATTACGTTCCAAGGCATTTAATAAAGAGGATATGCAGTTTTTGTATGCGGGTGATTCTAATGCACTAGATAAATTTAAAAGTGCTATGCCTAAGTTCACTGAAAAATTTACTGATACTAGCTATCGGGATAAAAAATATACCTATCCAAGACCTGCCAAGAGAGAGGCTATTATGATTAACTCGCCGGTACAATATCTATGTGTAAATGCAAGCTTATCAAAAAGTGATGTTCCAATGAGCTATAAGAACCTTGTTGTTAGTACTGTCTTGAATAACCTTCTGCTTACTCCAGAGATCCGATTAAGGGGAGGAGCTTATGGAGTTTCTGCTACATTTGCAGATAATAATTATTTAGTATATACATACAGGGATAGTAATTTTGTGAATTCACTTAATGTAATTGGTAGTACTGATGAATTCCTAAAGTCAATTATTCCATATCTGACAGCAGAGACAATAGAAAGCTATATTATGTCATTGTTCGGTTCTGTTAATCAGAGCAGCGGTGAAATAAATGATGCCATGCAAGTCCTAATAGAAAAATATTATGGCTATACAACAGAAGATAGGATAGATATGCTTGAGGAAATTAAAAATACTACAATAGCGGATTTTGAGACATATGTAGACTACATGGCAAGAATAAACGAAAATTCGAATTACATTGTTGTAGCCTCACCTAGTGAAATAGAAAAGAATAAAGAGCTATTTGATGACGTTATAGCACTAGATTAATTCCAATTGATAGTGTTGAATATGTTGCAAATTGAGTAAGCTAAGGGATTTAAACACCGTGATATGCAAGAAGCTTGTGTAGAGGGGCATAACTGTAGATAAATTCAATCAAAATGAAATGAGGAAGATAACCATAAATATGATTATCTTCCTCAAAGATTGTTGTCCACAAAATAAAAAATATTTAGTCACTTTTCATAACGAATTAATTTGAGAAGTGAAAAGTAACATATAGTTTTTTAACACCATCATTCTTATAAATATGGTTGATAGTTTTGATATGATGATATAGAATATGTTAATACAGCATACAGAGTAGGAAATTAAGGGGAGAAGATGAAAGAATTACTGACAAAAAGAAAAGCAAAGTTTATACAATATTTAATTGCAACATTCATGTTTATATTGGATCATTTTTCGCAAACAATCGTATTTGCGCTTATTTTTGGTGCTATTGAAAAGGGAGATTTGCAGTATTATAAGATGGTAGCGATTATTACAATTGGATTTATCATTTATTCACCGATTAATTTTCTAGTTTCTAGACTCTTGCGTATTCGATATATGAGAGACACCATATTAGATGTGCGTAAGCTGGCATTTGATAAGATTATCAATATGCCCTTTAAGCAGTACTCACAGAAGTCTAAGGAAGTGTATATATCAAATCTGATTAATGATGTTAATAGCTTTGAGAATAAATTCTTTATAAACCTCCTTAATTATTTAATCAACATCGGTATGTTTGCTATTTCACTTATACTTCTTATTATATTTAATCTAGAGCTGGCTATAGGGATGCTTATATTTTCTGTTGTATTATATTTTCTTGCAAGTCTTTTTACTAAGAAGACCACAGCATTGGAGAAGGAAATCTCAGCTACAAGTGAAGAGTTTACAACAGATATGTCCAATACCTTTAATGGACTTGAAATTCTTAAGCTTAATAATATTGAGGATAAATTTTTAAAGAAAAGTGTAGTTACAATAAATCGATTGGAGAAAAGAAAATATCTGGCAAATGTATTTACTCATCTACAAAGAGATGTGATTTATGTACTTGCATTTGTAGTGTCGGTTCTTGTATTGATATATCTTGGATATGAAATGCAGGGTGATATGAATCTGACAGAGGCTACTTTTCTATTTATGCTTAGTACCTCTATAGGTAATTATCTTATAAGCGCATTTCCTAATTGGAATCAGGTTAAGGCATCAACGGCAATCTATGAAAAGATTGCTAAGCCAGAGGAAAATACCGTAAAGGTTGGTATGGGTATTAAGGAATTTGAATTTGAGGATAGGATTGAAGTAGCTAATGTAAGCTTCTCATTCGATAAAAAGCAGATATTAAGAAATGCCTCCTTTACTATCGAAAAGGGCAAAAAATACCTGATTAAGGGTGTAAGTGGTGCGGGTAAAACAACCTTACTAAATCTGCTTGCAATGATTCATGATGATTTTGAAGGAAGTATAACTGTGGACACAGTAGACTACAGGGATGTATCAGAAAAGTCATTTCATGAGAAGGTAGCATTTATCTATCAGGATGTGTTTTTGTTTGAGGATACGGTTAAAAACAACATTACCTTGTATAAGGATATATCTGATGAGCAGGTGGATTATGCAATAAAGGTAAGCGGCCTGGAGCCGTTTATTGAGGAAAAGAAGGATGGTATAGATGAGAGGCTTACTGAGAATGGTAAGAACCTATCAGGTGGGCAGAGACAGAGAATATCAATAGCACGAGCTATCGCAAAGAATGCTGAGATATTATTTATAGATGAGGGTACCTCCAGCCTAAATGAAGAGCTGGGTAGGGAAATTGAAAGCACATTTCTAAGCCTTGATAGTACAGTAATAGCCATAAGTCATAGATATTATGAGGGAGTTACGGAGAACTATGATTATGTTATCGAAATAAAAAACGAATCAATTCACAGCTTCCCTGCTAAGGATTATTTTGAAGAGGTGATTACATGCTAAAAAAATATACTAAGATAATTCCATATCTCTTTCTGGCTTTAATAGTCACGGGATCTAATGCCTTCTTGGATGGACTTGTTAATATTCGTATTATGGAGATGCTTGATTTTGCAATAGCTGGTAGGATGGATGATGTGAAGCAAGCGATTCCACAGCTGCTTATTTTGGCTGTCCTTTTAGTTCCTATGGGTATATTGGTAGGCATTGCAAGCAACTATTATAAGAGAAAGGCGAATATTGCTTTAAAAAAGTACTATATGCAAAGGGTATTTGCTAAGAATATTGCTGAATTTCAGAAAGAAAATAATGCAAAATATTTATCCTCTTTGACAAATGACTTTAATACATTAGATAAGAATCTAATTACCGGAATATATGACGTGTTTGAAGGTATTATGTCTTTTATTGTTGGTATATGGCTCCTATCCACTGTAGATCCAAGAATGCTTATATTAGCCTTTATACTAATAGCTATCAATCTGATTATTTCGATTATAACCTCCAAGCCTACAAAGAAGGCCAATAAGGAAAGAAGTGATATGTTTGATGATTATACCTCATATATAAAGGAAATTCTTTCTGCATTCCATATAGTTAAGAATTATAACCTTCATAAAAGAGTAACAGATGACTATTATAAAAAAAGTGAGGAGATTCAACAAAAGGGTTTCATCATTGAGAAGATACTATCATTTATTATCAGCTTCCAGCATCTATTTATAATGGGCTCCATGCTGGGCATAATTATAGTGGTAGGGTATTTCGCGGTAATAGGAAGAGTATCTACAGGCGGACTTTTACTGGTTGTAAACGGTATTGGTAAGATGACCTGGCCTATGTTTTCTATAGGTGAGAACCTTCCAAAGATATTCACATCAGGAGACTTAATTCGTAAGATGGAAAAAACTCTAGAGAATTTAGATACCTATGTGGAAACAGTGGATTTACCGGTGTTTAAGAAAGAAATAAAATTTACTGATGTTGAATTTTCTTATGATGATTCTGAGGAAATTATATTATCAGATATAAATCTTAAGGTGAAAAAGAATGGTAAATATCTTGTGGTAGGGACTAGTGGCGGCGGAAAATCCACACTTCTAAAGCTGTTTAGAAAGTATTTTAATCCGACAGAGGGAAGTATTACAATTGATGGACACAACCTTAAGGATATAAAGCGAGAGCATTACTACAAGCTGATAGGAAATATTGAGCAGCAGGTATTTATATTTGAGGATACTGCTCGTAACAATCTTACTCTTTATAAGGAATATACCGAAGAGGAGATTGAGAAGGCAGTAAAGGATTCGGGGCTGACTGATTTCGTTAAGCGGTTACCAGATGGTCTAGATACGATTATCTATGATAATGGTAAGAATATTTCAGGCGGAGAAAGAAGCAGACTTGTCATAGCCAGAGCACTTCTAAGTAAGGCAGGCATACTGCTTATGGACGAAGCCTTTGCTTCACTTGATATGGACAGGGCTAGAGAGATAGAAAAAACAATACTTAACCTTAAGGACATGACCGTAATTAATGTCAGCCATATTATATTTAATGATACTAAGGAGCTATACGATAGAGTGATAACTGTTAAAAGAACTATTACATAAAAGTAAATACGGTTAATTAATTATTCTACCATTTTATGATATGGCTCATCCTCTTGCCTTAGAGATGTGTCCTAGGATATGTCGGATATAGTCTGTTAGGTTCTGCTCCTGAAGTAGGAAGTCAGTGTGAATTTCAACAAAGGTGATTTTGTCATTATTCTCCCTCTTAAAGTAAGGAGATATGATGGGAAGAAATTGTGGTGCAAAAAGACCTTCCTTTCTTGTGTAGCTGGTGGAGGGTTTTGCCTTTACTCGATAGTCCTTATCCACATATATGGCAAGACTCTTATGTATAGCTCTGTCTTCATCGGGAAGATAATAATAATCCTTATAATTATCATAGAAAAATTTTAATTCGCCATCATAGATATCGATGGTAATTAAGGCAGAGTTCTCATAAGCATTTATATATATAAAATCATTACCAAAGCTAACTCTTACTGGAAGACTAAAATCATATTTTAATCGGATTATCAATTTCTTATCATCAACCCCCGCCTGAACAATGTGAAAGGGTTTTTCAAATAGATCACAGTAATATAATATAGGGCAGATTTGAACCAAGCCCTTAATGTCATCTTCATTATGCAGCAGTAGAGTATTAAGTAATTTGTTGGCCTCGGAGACCTTCTTGCTTTCGCTATCATTAAGTTTATGAGATCTAGACATTTTTAGATTTTCTATATGTCTTTTTCCAAGATAGCTTTGATATACTTCTATAAGCTCTCCTCCGCCAAATGTATCTTCTCTATGCACCTTAAGGAAGGCTTCGACTGTTTTTTGTTTATAATTATTAAGTTTAAATATCTTCTTAAAGGGAGATATTTTTTTATATAGATCTAGACTTTTGACATCTTTAAAGGAGTAGTTAAGCTGCAGCATATCACATTTTTTTGTAAGATAGGGAATATCAAATCCAGAACCATTATAATGAATGAGAAGGTCATAGCTCTTGATAAACTCAAAGAAGCTTTCGATAACCATGGCTTCCTCCTTAAGATCTTCGGAAAACCATTGAATCATACATAATTTGGCGTCATTTATATAAAGGCATCCGATTAGATACAGATAAGTGTTTTCTGCTACAAAGCCGGTAGTCTCTATATCAAAAAAGGCGATTTTTTTTGCTTCATATTCAATTTCTAGGGGATAGCCTAATGTAAGGTCAAGAGGAAACTGCCGGGTTATCATAGGTAAAACTCCTTTCTATCCATTTAATGTTATTTTATCATATATAAATTGAAAAACAATGAAAAATTCTAATCTGTGTGCTAAAATAGTATAAAGATAGAAAAAGCCTTTGAGAAAGGGGCATGACAGTTGGGTAAGGATATAAAAGAAGGTGTAAATGGTAGTGTCAAGGCATCATTAAGCGGAATATTTAGAGCTGTAATAGTATGTATACTAGTACTGATACAATTCGGGCTCATTATTTATCTATCGTATAAGCTAAGAGAATATACGGTTTATATCTATTCGTTTATACAGATACTTAGTATCTTGATAATAATAATACTGGTTAATGATAATAGAAATGTATCATATAAAATTAGCTGGATTTGTATCATTGCTGCTTTTCCACTCACGGGACATATAATGTATATGCTCTGGGGTAACAACAGAGTAAAGAAATTAGACAAAATAGTACTGAAGAAGCTGGCAAAGGGTTATGAATATTTGGAACAGGATTTTTCTATAGTAGAGGATTTTGATGATCGCTATCCCGATATGCTTCGGATGACGACTTACCTTCATTCAAATCATTTTCCCTTATATAAGAATAATCAAGTAGATTACTATCCTATGGCTGAGGAAGCCTTTGAAGCTATATTTGAGGAGATTGATAAGGCTGAAAAATACATTCTGGTGAACTTCTTTATAGTAGGAGAAGGGGCTCTTTGGGACAGAATGCATCAGTCCTTATTATCAAAAATCAATAATGGTGTCAAGGTATTATTTCTTTATGATGATTTTGGAGCAATGCTTCGTACACACCGTAATTTTAAGAAGAACCTAGAAAGTGAAGGCTTTGAGGTAAGAGCATTTAATCCTGTATATCGATATACTGATAAGCTATACATGAATTACCGTTCTCACCAGAAAATCGTTGTTATCGATGGAAATGTGGGATTCACAGGCGGTATGAATCTAGCAGATGAATATGTGAATCTTGTTAATCGATTCGGTGTATGGAAGGATAATGCTGTTAAGATAACCGGTGATGCAGTCTGGGGGCTAACGGTGGCATTTCTGCAAATGTGGGAGGCGTCAGATGCTTCAAGCTCCGTAGATTATGAATACTTTAGACCTACAAGAAGCTTTCCGGGGAGCAAAGTATTTTGTCAGGTCATAACTGACGGACCTGCAAACAATCCACGGAATCCCATGGAAGACTTCTATAAGCAGATGATTTATCATGCTAAGAAGGTATTGTACATTACAACACCCTATCTTATAATTGAAGATGATATGCGTGATGCATTAGCTACTGCGGCTGCTGGAGGTGTAGATGTTCGAATTATTACACCATTTATTCCGGATAAGAAGAATGTTAAGGTACTTACCGTATACAATTATGGGGGACTTCTTGCGGCAGGAGTAAGAATATTTGAATATAAGCCAGGATTTATCCATGCAAAGACTATGCTGAGTGAGGATTCGGCTATTGTCGGGACAATGAACATGGATTATCGTAGCTTTCATCTGCATTATGAATGCGGAGTATGGATTTGCAATCATGAAGTTATAGGTGCAATTAAGGATGATTTAGTTAAAACTATGGAAGAATGTCATGAAGTAACCCTTGAGGAATGGAAAAAACGTCCCTTTTATATTAAGATATATGAGAAGATATTAAATCTGTTCTCTACCCTAATGTAGCTGGAAGGAGCTTCCTATGTATACTAATCTGTGTAAGCATTGTCATAAAGAGTTTAAATCAAGGTTTAAGGCTTATTCTTGTAATGAATGTAGAGAAAAGGATGAGGATTATTTTGATGAGATAGAGGCATATCTTAAGGAATACCCCAACAGCAATGCCCTACAAATTTCCGAAGCACTAGGAATTACAGCATATCAGGTACTAAACTACCTGAAGGAGGGTAGGCTTAATGTATCCAGAGGACGCTTTGAGCGTATTGATGATGAATAAGATGAGAAAGTATGAGGCGATAAAATGATTGGATTTATAAAGGGTGAGATAGCGGAAATTAAAGAAAATTATATTGTGCTGGAGACGGGTAATATTGGTTATGAGGTTTATTTGCCCACATCAGCCATAATAGAGCTACCACCTAGAAAAAGCACTGTCAAGCTATATACATATTTGCATGTAAAAGAGGATGCACTGAGCCTATATGGATTTTTAACTAAGGATGATTTGAATATGTTTAAGCTTCTTATCACAGTCAATGGGATTGGCCCTAAGGGAGCTTTAGGAATTATATCAGGGATTACGGCTGATGAAATTAGGTTTGCTGTTCTTGCTGAGGATGCAAAGGCCATAGCTAAGGCACCGGGAATAGGTCCTAAGACAGCAAGTAAAATAATTCTTGAATTAAAGGATAAATTTAAATTAGAATCAGCCTTCGAACAAAAGCTAGAAAATCAGTCGAGTAAGCTTAATTCCCAGAATATATATGGAAAACGTGAGGAGGCTATACAGGCATTAACGACACTGGGGTATTCCTCTACAGATGCATATAAAATTATTACCCAGATAGATATTACTGAGGACATGACAACGGAGGATATATTAAAGCTCAGTTTGAAGAAAATGTAAGGAGATGCACATGGCTAAGCGAATGATATCAACAGAACTTATGGAGGAAGACAAAAGGCTAGAGAATACACTTCGTCCTCAAATGCTTATAGATTACATCGGTCAAGCTAAGGTGAAGGAAAATCTAAAGATATATATTGAGGCAGCAAAGCAAAGAGAGGAATCTCTAGATCATGTCCTGCTTTTTGGACCGCCTGGTCTTGGCAAGACGACCTTAGCAGGTATTATAGCCAATGAAATGGGAGTAGGCATTAAGATTACTTCAGGACCTGTTATAGAAAAACCTGGTGAAATGGCTGCGATCCTTAATAATCTCCAGGAGGGAGATGTATTATTTGTAGACGAAATCCACAGACTTAATCATCAGGTCGAGGAGCTACTATATCCTGCCATGGAGGATTATGTTATAGATATCGTCATAGGCAAGGGAGCATCGGCAAAATCTATACGTTTGGATTTACCTAGATTTACCTTGATCGGTGCAACCACAAGAGCAGGAATGCTAACGCCTCCCCTAAGGGACAGATTCGGTGTGGTAAACCGCCTAGATTTTTATACTATGGATGAATTGAAGCAGATAGTGCTTAGATCTGCCAAAGTAATCGGAGTCGAGATAGATGATGAAGGAGCCAAGGAGCTGGCAAGACGTTCAAGAGGAACCCCCAGACTTGCCAACCGTCTTTTAAAGCGTGTCAGAGATTTTGCTCAAGTAAAATATGATGGCAAAATCACTAGGGAGGTTGCCGGGTATGCACTGGATTTACTTGAGGTGGACAAGCTGGGCCTAGATCATATTGATAGAGAGATTCTCCTTACCATGATAGAAAGGTTTAGCGGAAGGCCAGTAGGTGTTGAGGCTATCGCCGCCACAATTGGTGAGGATGTCGGTACTATTGAGGAGGTATACGAGCCTTATCTAGTCCAAAATGGGCTTATACTTAGGACTGCAAGAGGAAGAGTAGCATCCGATTTGGCATACGCCCATATGGGTATTAGGAAGATTACGGAGTAAGATTTTGGCTTGTATTAAACAGTAAAATAGGATATAATCTGCTTATCGATGATAAGTCCAAATGAAGAGGTATTTGTGTAAGGTAGCATCATCCTGATTAGCATATGATAATAGGGGGCAAAGTATGAATAAGTTTAACGATATTGAGGTTATCATCAATAACAAAAGATATACGTTAAGTGG
>CAZDWP010000040.1:0-12168 GCA_964508985.1 uncultured Herbinix sp.
TTATCACGCACACTCACCTTCCATCCATCCCAACGGCGACCAGTATCTGTTAAATAAAAAACATCATCAAAGTCAACATCAAAATAAGGCTCGCCAATAATGCCATAGTCGCGATAATTATAAGTTTTCCATAAGTCTTTACTATCATATTTCGATCGTGGACTTCCGTGCATGCAGATAGTTTTCACTTCCGAAAGCTTACGTAAAGCTTCTAGGTGAGTTTCAAAATCCTTAATTCCTTTTTCAACATCGCCACTACATGTAGTTAAATTCTCATAATGATAACCCACTTCGTGCCCTAAAGCCACTATCTCTTTTATTACAGCTTCATCCCAACTCTCTGGTACAGCGCGGAAATAGTACGATCCTCTTACTTCAGCATCATGTTGTATTTTTGCAAATCTCAAAGAGTTGTAAGGCAACAAATCCACATCGTGACGAAGCATTACTGCTTTTTCAGGAATAGATCCATCGCAATATTCAGCAAAAGTGATAAAGGTAAAGCCTGATTGTTTTAAAACAGAGAGCAGAGATCTATAAAATTTTATTGTAAAGTCCATATATAGAAATTAAAAACTATCGAAGATTCTAACACACTTGTTACTTAGTTATTAATCATTGTCTCACAAATAAACTCTGCAGCTTTTCCATCCCCGAAAATTATAGGAAACACTGCTTCGTCCATATTATTCAATTTATTATGAGCAGATAAAATAGAATTATAATCTGCTCCTACTAATATTGCTTTACCTGTTTCCAAAATCTCTACCCATTCTGTTTCAGGTCGAAGAATAATGCATGGTTTATTAAAGAAATATGCCTCTTTCTGAACTCCACCAGAGTCTGTTATCACCATTTTGCAATACTTCTCCAAAGCTATCATTTCAAGAAATGAAGCAGGAGGCAATAAAACAAGATTTTCAGTATCTAATATTTTAGCATATAAATCAGAGATCTCTTTTTTCTCAAGCATTTTTTTAGTCCTTGGATGTAAAGGCAACACTACCGTATTATCCTCTGCAAGCTTTATAAAAGCTTTAAATATTGAACTGAGATTTTTAAAATCATCCGTATTATGATCGCGATGAACAGTTGCTAAGATAAAATCACCTTTCTTCAAATTATTATCTTTAAGCACTGCTGATGAACTATCAACCAAGGTTGAGAAGTATAAAGAGTTGTCATACATTATATCTCCACAATGGAATATACCAGGTCTATCAGGTGTGTATTTCTTTGCACGTTCTTTTGAAAATCCTTCTTTAATAAGATTATTATAGCCCGAAGCAGTTGGAGAGAAAAGCAGTGTTGACAAATGGTCGCATGTAACTCTATTTATCTCCTCTGGCATACGTCTATTAAAAGAGCGCAGTCCAGCTTCTATATGTACAATAGGAATATTCAACTTAGAGGCTGCTATTGCACCAGCTAGAGTAGAGTTTGTGTCACCATAAAGCACAATAAAAGATGGCTGTTCTATTTCTAATAGCTTTTCAATGCCTTCAATCATTCTTGCTGTTTGCACACCATGTGAACCTGAACCAATATTAAGATTGTAATCTGGTTTAGGAATAGAAAGTTCAGTAAAGAACACGTCCGACATATTTGTGTCATAATGTTGTCCAGTATGAACAATTACCTCCTTTATCTGAGTTGAAAAACTATTCTTTATTGCTCTACTCAGCGCTGCAGCTTTTATGATTTGTGGGCGAGCACCAATTATTGTTAATATTTTTTTCATTATAATTACTAGTTTAATAAAGAATTACTCATTAGAGCTAATCTCTCTAATTATATTATATAATTGAATATTTATATCAGGTTTAGATGCAAAGTATGCGTCTCTTTTTTGCAGCCAATTTTTCTTAGATGCAGGATTACTCACATTGCTCTCCACATCTTTTAATAAAGAAGTGAATGTACTATGATTTCTAAGAAGGTCTAGTTTGTTCTCTAGAATAATAAAATTAGACATATCATTTTCACCAACAAATGAGTTGTATCGAAAGGATGGTGTTCCTAACAAAGCGGATTCAGTAGCCATTGTTTGAGAGTCTCCTATGTATGCAGAGGCATAATAAAGGACATGGTGTATATCATTAGCTTTAATCTTCAGAAGATATTTATTCAACTCTTCAGGGATATTGCTATATTCTGCAGAAATAAAAACTCTCCCATATTTATCCAATGTATTGACCAACTGAATTTTTTCATCATTGCTAAATCCAAATTGTCCAACATCATGATTTGCATTCCATCCAACAAACCTTAACACAAAAAAAGTCTTATCTGTGTCAATATTATAACTTTCAAGAACACTTTCATCTGGTTTAAATGAGTATGGAGAAAGATATGTTTCTTCGAAAAAACCATCTATCTTTTTATGCTTATTACCATAATCAATTGTAAATGTATTGGGTGTAACAACATAGTGTGAGTATGGGGCTACAAATTTATTAGTTAAAGACACTACTTCTGAATCTGGTGTTATTATCAGTTTAACTTTTGAAAATAGACGCATTAAAACTGCATAAGGTGACGCCTTAGAGACAATCAAAGTAGGCTTAAACTTCCTAACTGTAGAATAATAGTTTGAAAGAATATGTGGTATTAACAAAAACTTTCCAATCAGTCCAGCACTGTGTTTTCCTGGTATTGTATAATCTAGTTCCTCTTCATTTAATATGTTTAATAATACATCTTTTTCCCTTGCAAGTATCTTGATGTTACAGTTATCCTCTTTAAGCTTATCGATTAAGCCTTTAAACTGATAAAAATGCTTTGGATGATTTAATTCAAATAAAACTCTCATGCTATTTAAATGTTTTAATTATCTTTGCTGGACTACCTACAGCAACACTGTATGCTGGTATGTCTTTTGTAACAACTGCACCTGCACCTATCACTGCACCTTCTCCAATAGTTACACCAGGCATTATAATAGCTCCAACGCCAATATGTGCTCCATCCTTAATTATCACCTTGCCTTCTTTAAAAGGGCAATGCATTGCATACATACCTGGTTTATAATTAGTCAAATCTCTCTGATGACATAATATCATTACCCCCGTTGTAATTGCTACACCATTACCTATCTCGATAAGTTCAGGATTCCTATCATCAAACGAAACTAAACGTGCTACATGACTCTGTTTTCCAATTTTCACACCACGTAATCTGTGTAAAAACACAGTAACTTGATATGGAAAAGTAACATAAGCTAATATATGAAGAAGCCTATTAAATACACCACGAACTATTTCTAAAGGTTTTCTTTTATAAGGTACAATTGACATGTTTATTTATTTTTATTTCATTAAAAACAGCGACCCATTTTCTTTTTATTGATTTATGAGAATGTTCATTTATAATTATTTCTCTAGCTTTATTTTTAATTTCCTCTAATTTTTCTTCTCCAATTTGATTCAATAATAAAAGCTTTTGATTGATATCTTCTACTTCTCCATTATGAACAAAACCTGTTTCAAATTCGGTAACAATATCTCCTATATTCCCCACAATGTTTGTTATTGGAACAACTTCACAAGCCATTGCCTGCATCATAGAAGTTGGTAACCCCTCTGATTTAGACGCCATAATTAAAAATTTTGATTGTTGCAATTTAAGTAAAGGGTCATGAATAAAGCCTGTAAACTCAACTTGCTTTTCTAATTCTAACTCAACTATCATTTTTTTTATATTTTCTTCTTCAGGTCCAGAGCCTACAATCACCATTTTTAATTCTTTATTAGACTTTTCAATTAGTTGTTTGAAAGCTTCAATTATTAAATGAACTCTTTTCACTTCGTGCAATCTACCAAGAAAAATAAAGTCGTATTTTTTTATTATTGCATTGTTAGGTTTAAAGTAATCTGTATCAATTGTACTATGTAATACTTTAAACTTTGATTTAATTTTTGGATATCTATTTTGCCAAAAAGCAACAGAATCTTTGCCAGGACAATTTACCTGTTTCGATTTTTTAAAAATAAAGTAAAGACTCTTATTTATAAATCTATTTCTTGTCTGTACTTGAATTGTCAAACCCGTTTGAGAAATAATATATGGAGTTTTTGTTATCAAGCCAACAAAAGAAACAAAGAAACCATATGGAATTATGTGATAACCAACAATAAATTCAGGTTTATGCTTTATTACTGTAAACAGTAATGTTAAAGGAGAAAGTATAAAATGAAGAGGTTTAATTGTGTTTATTAAAGGTGGACTAATATACTTAGTTTTATTTATAGGTGTAGCTGATGTTTTTCTAACAAAAACAATTTCAGAGACAGCATCTATTTTCGCTAATGGTTCTATCTTAGCTTCCAGAGTACCTCTACCCATTAATCCTGAAATAACTATCTTCATTTTGTGTTATTTATGATAAAACGATGCTTACCTGAGACAGGTAAAGGTATATTATCCATCTTATTTATTGTGATTTCAACCTCTTCACCACAATGGTGACTCATCAATTTTCTTATTTTATTTTCATGTACCATTGTAAAATTATCTGAAGGTACAATATTCACATCTATTGCTAACATCTTGTTTTGAATTAATTGATATTTCAATATAGGAAAATCTCTAAATAAGAGTGTGAATGCAGGACCTCCTAAAGATCTTCCATTTCCAAATTTCAAAATATCGGTTGAACGTCCAAATATTTTTTTAATACGAGGTAAAGTACAACCACAAGAACATACGTTATAATTAAATGAATTCTCAATTAAATCGCCGGGTTGATAACGAAATAGAGGCATTGAATAATTTGTTAAGCTAGTCAAAGTCACCTCTCCAACTTCCATCTCAGACGTTAATATGCCAATCTCATCACAAACCTCCCATATACTTGCTTCAATTGAAACATGAAATTCATTATTATGAGCACAGGTATTGGCATTGCCACCTCCATCAGCACAGCCATATGTATCAATTATAAGACAATTAAACGCACTTTTTATTATCTCTTTATATTCTTCTCTAAGAACTTCGGCAGTAGTAAAAACACTTTTTAAATTAACTTCTATTTTATTATCTATGCAAAATTGAGCTAATGTTGCTATGGATGAAGGATATCCTCTCAAAAAAGATATCTTGTTTTTTTTAATTTTATCAACAAAATCAAAAAGCTCATTTTCACTAACATTTGAAGCAGGTAATGGATAAAAATCATTCAGAAAATTCCAAACTCTTCTTTTTACTCCCACAGTTTTATCTGGTATAATAGAAGCACCTCCTAATATACCTATTGGACTACCATGTTTATATCCACCCCATTCCCATGCACGATATTTTAGAGCCCAATGCATATTCCATGAATTAATATCACTAAAATGTTTGAATGGAACACCCGTTGTACCACCCGTCTTTCTAAGTTGTGGATTAAACTTCTTATAGTTCACTGCTGTTAATTCATTGAAGTTTTCTTTTATTATTCCTTTTGTCAAAATTGGCAACTTTTTCAAATCTTCTATACTCTGAATATCCTCAGGCTTCAACTTAAGCTTTGAGAAAAGACTTTGATAATATGGCACATTTTTATAAGCATGTCTAACCAGATTGCGTAATTGTATTTCTTGATAATCTTTCTGTTTATCTATGCTCCAATACTGGCTTTCATTCAACATTTTTTTCCATGATCTTATATTAGTGTTGCCTAAAATATCAATTAATAATGGTCGTATATTCATATATATTTAATTTTATGACTAAACAAAAAAAGTACTGTTGTAATGTAAAATTAGAATGAATATCTATTATTGCAAAAAGCTTTTTATGTACCTAAACTTACCATTTTTCTCATTTGGTATTTTTGTGGAGTATTTTATTTCGACCTTATTGAAAAATCGAATTAAAGCCTGGTAAAGTTTATCTTCAATTACTTTTTCAAGTTTAGATTTAGTTTCTAATACTAAAACTATATCTTCTTTTTCTCTCTGTATAACTTGAAATCTTTGTACTTGACGTGCTTCAACTCCAATTTCATATAAGATATCGGTAATAAAAACACCATGAACTTTAATTCCATTATTTAATATAATAACATCTGATGAACGCCCTTCTATAGATGCCATCAATGGTTGATTTACACCACAGTCACATTTATGTGATGAAAGAGTAGCTAAATCCCCATTTTCAAAACGAATAAAAGGCATAACTAAATTATCTAGATCAGTAGCAATTACACGTCCTGGTGTATCTATAATTTGATTATTTTTATCATCTAAAATCTCACAAATAACATGTTCGCTATTAATGTGTAATCCATTTTGTTTTGAGCATTCATATGATATTGCAGAAACTTCACCGCATCCATATTGATTATATATAGGAACTCCAAATACCTTTTCTAAATAAATTCGATTATGAGGAAGTAAGGTTTCTGTTGTAGATGATAATGCTTTTAACGATGGAAAATGAATGTTATTCTCATCAACATATTCTGCAAATTCTAACAAAGATGATAAATAACCTTTCAACAACTTTGTTTTTGTTTTCTTTATTTTACTTACACTTTTATGGAAAGTATTAGGTGACATTTCAAACGTATTTATAGTGTAAGAATTAAGAATTGAACTTTTTATTTTATTTTCTATTTTAATTGACAAAGGAGTTGATAAAACGGTTCTTGCACCCCAAAGAGATGTTGTTGGGTCAGAGTAGTTCAATCCCAACCATTCATACCATCTATAATATGATGCCCATGTGAAAGACCGATTATTTGCATCTTTATAAATTTTAACTGGTGTGCCAGTCGTCCCACCAGTTTTGCCAATTTTAACTTTGAAGTTTTTAAAGTCAGACGATAACAATCTATCTCCTTGATCTCTCATAATTTCCTTTGTAAGAATAGGTATTTTTTGAATATCATCAAGTGAAATAATATCTTTTGAAGAGAAATTCATTTCTTCAAACAAATCGTTATAATAAGGCACATTTTCTTTAGCATAATCAACTAATCGTCTCAATTTTGCAATTTGATAATCATCTATTTTCTGGTTATCCCAATATTGACTTTCAAGCAATAGATTTAAAGTATTTATTACTTGAGTACCTCTAAGACCATCTTGTAAAGGTAGACCAATATATTTTGATATTAAATTTCTAAAACTCATATTAATGTTGATTTTGTACTTTGATTTGTTTGTGCATATTAGTGATTATACCTATAAAAGCACCTATGTATAAAAATGATATTGTTCTATAACCTATACTTGACATCCCTCCATTAAAAGAAATAGTAAGAGACATAACAATGATTACAACAGTGAAAATATATAAATCTTTATAATTCTTTCTTATTATAGTTGGAAGCATTTTATAAAGTTTTCTTACTTTTTTATATATGAGAAGAAACAAAGTCAAATATAGTATTAAACCTACTATTCCTGAACCATTTAAAATAACTATATAATCGTTATGAATTTCCCTCCTACCAAAAATACCATCACCATAATTACCTGCTGTATTAAAAAGCTCTTTACCAAAAAAACTGTATTTTAAATCATTAAAAGAAAAAATATCATTTACAACAGTTATTGTTTCAAGATATCGGGCTTCTGCAGTAAAAGATTCAACTTGAAGCTTTTCTTGTCTCCTTTCTAATCTAGCATCCAACATATCTGAGAATAAGATAGAAGTTAAAAGTATACCTAAAGCTGCAAAGACTAAATACCTGTTAAAAAGCTGTTTGTTCATAAAACCATAAACAATAAAACCAACTCCTATTGCAAGTAATGTAGAACGTTTGAGTGTTAAAACATTAATAATAAGAATAGAGATTATTAGAAAAACAATAATTCTTCTTTGTTTATTCTTTGGTTTAACAAAGGAGAGTATTAATGGACTAAGAACTACAAAATAAACCCCAGTAAATAGACCTCCACTAAACATTGTCCCTGTAGAATAACCACTTTCATCTACATATCCTTTAGATTCAACACCTGTAATAGTTGAAAAAAGCACATTGAAAGTAATAAGTATAGCTGCAATAATCAATGCTTTATTTAATATTATCAAATCACTTTTATACTTAACAACTGAATATCCTATAGGTATAAACGAAAGAGATATTGCAAACTTCAAATATCTTTGAATGCTCATAGTGAAATTGGATGATTGGATTATCAACATTAAATAGAAGAGTAATAAAAAAACAACATATCCAACAAATTTATCATACCTTACTCTATTCAAAAAGAAGTACAAAACTACAAGAATAAGTAATATCGCTCTAAGATTTGATGTGAATTCCAATCTTAAAAATAAACCTGCAATTGTATCTAAAAACGCATTAAAAATTATTACACTCTTTAATATTAGTATGTCAAATTTATGTTTTTGTATAAAAATCATATAATTATTAATCTTATGAGTCTATTATTATTCTCTTTGATAAAGATAATATCAATATCTGATACTATTAGTCAAATTGTTTTAGTCAAATCAAGAAACTGCTTTGCAACATTTTTTATGTCATATTTATCAATACATTTTAATGCTATATCCCAATTAGAATAGTCTCCTTTAAAAAAATTTGTAATTGCCTCTTCATTTAATGAATAAGAGTTTACATTCAAAATTGGTCTATTTGTGAAAGAGTAATCTATTAATTTACTTGGATAGTCTTTTTTGTTACCATTTTGAATATTTATTAGAAAATCCATCTTACTCAATTCATATAACAAATCAATTCTAGGTATATAATCTCTGATTTCAATTTTTTCTTTCAAAATCTCTTTAAAGTCAGAGATTAATGACTTGTTTCTAGTGTAAACAATAAATTTAAAATCAATATCCAACAAAGCTAAGTACTCTAAAAACAAACGTGGGTCTCTGAAGTTTTTAATAAAACTTCCAGCGTATGCAAATGTTAAGATTTTGTTTTTTTTATATTCACTTAAAACAATCTCATCAAAATCAAATCCTTGTGGTATGAATTTTATTTTATGATGATCCTTTTCTTTATAATATACTAACAACTCCTTATATGGGAGTGTGATAAATTCGACATTATTCATAAACCAATTATTTACAAAGCGAAAATAAAAAGGCATCCCATACTTATGTCCGTAACCTATAAATGGATCTCCACAATCAGCAATCCATGTTTTACACAAATTTGAATTATTCTTAATACCCAAAATCACTCCCCAATGAATTGGGTAAGGAACTGCTATAGAAATAAGAATATCATAATTCCCATAGTTTTTTAATGAATTTCTCAATAAAAAAGTATATTGAATATCGGGATACATTAGTAAGTATTTTAGTATAAACTGAAACACTCTACTAAAAATGTTCTTTTTTTTCAGTTCTTTATAATCTCCTTTTATGAAGTTCACAACTTTTAAATTTTCTTTTTTTCCAATTTTTTGTCTATCACTTTTTCTTATATGTGTTAATACAGTTACATCATGACCTTGTTGACTTAGTTCTTCAGCTAACTGAGTAGTTCTAAATGAACGAGGGGATATTCGTGGAAAATAAGCGCTGCTGACAATTAAAATCTTTTTTTTCATTATTATATCAAGCTATAGAATTCTTTAAATAGAAACAATAAATTAAAGACTATTTATTGTCTCCTTAATTTATTAAAATACCACTCACAAGCCTTCTCAAATCCTTGTTCAGCTGAATATTGAGGATTATAACTAAGAATAGTTTTAGCCTTAAAAATACTAGCTTGCGAATGTGGAATATCTCCTGGACGTTTGTCTCTGTAAACAACATCGATATCTGCAATTGCAGGGTCGTGCTTTGCTAGATTGCTGCGAAGTGTGTCGAAGAGTTCATTAAGCGTGGTGTTTCCACCATACGCTACATTAAACACTTCAGAAAAGTGAGAAGAATCAATAGCTAATCTTTCACCTTTTGCTACATCTATATTATAGTATGTTTCGCGTTGCTTATAGATTTCGTCTGTACTTTGAAGCATTGCCTGCTCATTGGCATGGATAACATTGTCTATATAGGTGAAGTCTCGTGAATAAAATCCATCTCCATTAATATAGGGTGATTCGTGCTTTATCAGAGACTTTACCCAAAGTGGAATAACTGCTGCATAAGCACCATCGGGTGTTTGTCGCTTGCCAAACACATTAAAGTAGCGCAAACCTATGCACTGCATTCCGTAAGTATTGGCAAACACATCGGCATAGAGTTCGTTTACATATTTGGTGATAGCATAGGGCGATAGTGGGCGACCAATTTCGTCTTCTATCTTTGGTAGTTTTTTTGAATCACCATAAGTAGATGAACTGGCTGCATATACAAAACGCTTGACACCCTCGTCACGTGCAGCAACTAGTATATTGAGGAAACCATCGATATTAACCTCGTTAGTTGTGATGGGGTTGTTGATAGAACGAGGTACGCTTCCCAATGCTGCTTGATGTAACACATAGTCGCATCCGAGAACAGCTTCTTTACACGTCTTTAAATCTCTAATATCTCCTTCTATGAATGTAAAGTTGGGATGATTGATTATTTCATCGAGATTTGATTTGAAACCTGTTGAGAGATTATCTAAGCAGACTACTTTATAGTTTTTCGATATAAAATGCTCGCATAGGTTGCTGCCTATGAAGCCGGCTCCACCTGTTATGAGTATTTGAATATCTTCTATTTCTATATTTTTAATTAAAGTCATATTTAATTTTATTAATTAATCATTATTATTATAACTTTTGCTCAAAGCCTCTTATTTAATTATTGCACAACTAGGAATAGCTTCTTTTAGAAATTGAGCATTTGCATCAACGATTGTTACTATTTTCATTTTATCCATGGTAATCTATTTTTAAACGGGATAATAAACTCTTTAAACTCTTGATTATAATTATATGAAATTAAAATATACAAAACACCGAAAATCATTGCTCCTATCAAAAAAACAAAAATTGAACTTGTCTTGACTAAAAGTGCTGTTAAAGCAAAAGCACCTGCAATAACTGAAATTAATAATACCCTACCTATTTGTTTAAAGGGTATAATATAGGCTGGTTTACAGCTAAACGCTTTACCCAAATAGTTTAAATTATAAGGAATTGCCCATATATAGTACATCGATACAGTAGCTACTGCAGCCCCAATGTAGCCAATATATTTAGTTAAAAAATAAGCTAAAAAAGCAGTAAGTATTAGCTCAATAAAGCTTCGAAATAAAATAGCCTTTGTTTTACCTAATGCAATAAAAGCTGAACCATAATAAACTATCCTCACAGGTAACATAAATAGATAAATTCTAAATGGTATGACACTTGCTTCATATTTTGTTGAATACAATATATTGATGAAATATTCAGCAAAGATCATTAAAAAGATCATTGTTGGAAGCAAAAAACTTGCGCTTACAGCAGCTGCCCTTCTAAACTGCTCAAGAGCTTTTTTAAAGTTATCTGCCTTTATGCTTTTAGCCATATCAGCCATAATAACTACACTAATAGACCCAGTGACAATTCCAATAATTGGAACCTCTTTTGCACCGTTGGCATATATAGCAAAATCTTCAGGCGAGGTCAATAAAGATACTATAACACTTGATAACTGTATCGTTATTGTTCCCAATACAGAAGCTAAGCCAAGCGGAACTGAAAACTTAACCATCTGCCACATAGTCGAAAAACGAGGTATATCCCAATTACCTGGTACATGTTTAAGAACAAGAAAAAGAGTAATAGGTAAAAAAAGAAGCGGAACAATAATCCTAACTAAAATTGGAGCTTCGTATCCTTTTGTTATTAAAGCTGCTGCAATGAGTGATAATGTAAGCGTTAATCCTTTAATTACATTAAAAACAGCATTAAGCTTTACCTTATCTTTAACCACCCATGCAGCACTTGCCAATAAAACAGGAAAAGTATATAATGGATAAAGCACCATCCAACGAAGTGTTTTAGACAACTCAGGATTATTAAAACGTTTCGCTAATAATTCTGTTCCACCTAAAAGTAAAAACAAACTAAATATAACAGCAGAGATAAACAACAAAAGTAGATTATCTAGTACAAGTCCTTTTTGCCTTTTCTTTTCGCCAGGTAAAAAGTAAAAAAGAGCCGAAGGTAAGCCCATTGTTAAAATAGGAACTGCAAAATCGTAAGCTAAAAAAGTTTGCAGATAAGTACCATAATCAGCTACCGATAATGTTCTTGCAAAAACCATCCC
>CAZDWP010000041.1:0-11330 GCA_964508985.1 uncultured Herbinix sp.
TCCTGCTCCGGTAGGTCCAACTATAGCAGTTAGACTTCCTGGCCTTGCATGTAAGTAGAGTTTCTTTATTATAATCTTATCTTGAAGATATCCAAATGATACCCCTTCAAGATTAACATCTCCATCAATATCTGTCAGTTCCTTAGCATTATCTTTATCAATAAGCTCTGGCATTTCCTCCATCAGCTTAAATACCCTCTCAGCTGCCGCCATAGAAGACTGAAGCTCACTAATAATATTGGCAGTCTCATTAATTGGGCCCGAAAATTTTCTGCTGTATTGTACAAATGATGATATATTACCCAAGCTCATTCTTCCTGATAGGTATAGAATTGCTCCAAACACAGTTATTAATGATAGGGAAAGGTTATTAATAAATCCCACGGTAGGCCCTGTTACACTTCCATAGTATTCCGCTTTATAATGGGCATCCACAGTCTCCCTATTAATACTATCAAATCTCTCAATAATTGCATTCTCTGCGGCATATGCCTTAATTGTCATTTGCCCCGATACCATTTCCTCAACGAATCCATTAAGCTCTCCCAGCTTTGCAGAACGTCTACGGAATAATGGACGAACCTTTCTGGCCATATATCTTGTGTATAATAAGGAAAGAGGTATAGTAATAAGCATTACAAGAACAAGGATCGGTGAAATAATAATCATCATAATTAAAGAGCCTATCACTGTAATCGTACTGGCGCATATTTGAATCACATCTGATGATAAGGAGGTGTTAATTGTATCAATATCATAAGTGAATTTACTTATTATATCTCCGACCTGATGCTTGTCAAAGTAGCCGATAGGAAGCTCCACCAGCTTAGTAAATACATCCTCTCTCATTTTCTTAATTATCTTCTGACTTAAGCGGATCATAAGAATAGATAATATATATGATAGGATGGAAGATGCAATGTAAAAGAACACCATCCATTTTGTGTAATAAAATACCGTATTAAATATTACCATACCCTCACCGGGCTCTATGGCATCTATGGCTTGTCCAGACAGCGTTGGTCCGATAAGAGCTAAAATATTACTTCCCAGTGTTAGTAATATGGCTAAAATTAAATGAATTCTATAATGAGACACATAATACCAAAGCCCCTTAAGGACGTATTTGGTATCCTTTGGCTTGTCATTCTTCTCACTTATTCTACGATGCCCACCCGGAGCAGCAGCCATATTTGTCACCTCATTTTCTTAAAATGTTTATATTTTCATCTGTTCAAGCTTCGGTTATTATGATGCAATAGATTTATCTACGATTCCAACTGTGATTTATAAATTTCCTGATACACATCACAGGTTTCAAGTAATTCCTCATGGTTCCCATAGCCTACCATCTGACCATCCTCCAGAACCAATATATTATCCAGCCTCATCACAGAGCTAATTCGCTGAGCTATAATGATGCTGGTGGTATCCTTATGATTTTCTCTAATCGCTTTTCTAAGCATGGAATCCGTCTTATAATCCAGAGCACTAGATGAATCATCGAGAATAAGTATTTCTGGATTGCCTGCTAGGGCTCTGGCTACCAGTAATCTCTGCTTTTGACCGCCGCTTAGATTACCACCTTTAATAGACAGCTTAAAGTCAAGCTTCTCTTCATATTCATTAATGAATGAATCAGCCTGGGCATCTACGGTCGCATCCTTGGCCTGTTCTCTGGTTAGTTCTCTTCCTAGATTAATATTCTCGTAGATACTGTCAGCAAAAAGTACATCATTTTGAAATGTTACACCAAATTTTATTCTAAGCGTCTGCTTATCAATGCTCCTAATATCCTCTCCATTTATTCGAATGCTGCCATTAGCTACATCATAAAAACGCATCAATAAATGTATCAGTGTGGTTTTTCCAGAGCCTGTTGAACCGACTATCCCAAGGCTCTCTCCCTTTCTTATGCCAAAGCTGACATCCCTTATACAAGGCTCCTTAGAATAGGAAAAGCTTACACCATCAAACTCAATGTGATACTCAGCTTTTCGAGGTTCTATCTTCTTCTCCTTTAAATCTTCCTCTGTATCAAGCACCTCTTCAATACGTATTGCAGAAGCTGTTGCTCTTGAAAGTATTATAAATACTCTTGTTATAGCCATAACAGCATGAAGCATAATCATAAAATATGATAAAAACGCTACGATTTTTCCTGGCTCGGAGGCTCCTCCATCAACCCTGTAAGCTCCTACTACGACAACTAGTGTTAATCCCATGTTAAGTAAGAAGTTCATGGTCGGGTTTGTAACAGCCATTAAGGTACCTGCTTCTATCTCCTTATCTACAACCTCCTGATTTGCAGCATAGAACCTGTCCTTCTCATATTTACCCTTAGACAGAGCCTTAATAACCCTGACTCCGGTAATATTCTCTCTGACAACTCTGGTCATCCTATCGGTGGTTTCCTGAAGCTTTGTATATAAAGGTATTCCTTTCTTTGAAACAAAATAAACTATGATAGAAAGAAATGGAAGAATAGCTGCAAGAATCAATGTAAGCACCGGTTCTAGGGTGCTTGTTATAATGATACCGCCAATTAAAATAATAGGAGCTCTTACACCAATTCTTTGCATCATACCTATCATATGATGAATATTGTATGTATCAGTAGTCATTCTAGCTTCAAGAGACGGAACCGTAAAATGATTCAACTGTCTTCCTGAAAGACTTAATATCTTCTTAAAAAGATCATGTCTAAGAACCTCAGTTGTGTCTCTTGCCACCTTGGCAGCCATACGGTTTGCTATAACATTGAAGGTCCTAGCTCCGATAGACAAGGCTATCATAACTAATCCCCATAATAGAATCAAATTAATTGAATTAAGTGGAATAATATCATCTATGATAAAAGCCAGCACCCATGGCAGACCTAGATCCATGAATGTACCCATCACTTTTATTGTTAATCCGATTGACATTCTACAATAGTATGGTTTTAAATATGTAAATATTCTCTTCAATCTTGTTCCTCCGTAGGATTGAATTTTTGATGCAAGTACAATCTTATCATCTATTGCAAGATCATGTCAAGGAAGTCAGGACGACAAGATAGGGGGACGTTGGAAGCGTCCCCCTATCTTTTTATTTTTTCAATATCCACTTAGCAATATCATCAATAACCTTCTGTTCCATCGTTCCTTTTATATTATATTCTGTAACATCCATTCTTCCGTTAGTGGTCATAAACAGATGATTTAGATTATCATATAAGCGGAATGTAACATTATCCTTACTCTTAAGAAGCTCTTGCCATGCTATATAATCTATATCAGCATATACTTGAAAATCCTCACTTCCCTGAGCAATATATATAGGGATATCAAGGTCTTTAACTATTGATGGTGTATTAATTTGGTTAAGGCTATTCCAATAGGAAGCAGGATATCCAAGGATTATTTCTGCACTACTTTCCTTTAATTCTTTAATTTTTTTTACTTGTGCATTTGCTTGAGCTAAAGCAAGCTTATACACTGCTTCAGTTATGGATTCATCTGCTTTATTTAGAATTTTTACCTGATCCAGGACGATATCCTCAAGCCGTCTTGGACTTCCAGCAAGACTTACAATGCCATCAATCTCTTTATTATCAGCGGCTATTTTAGGTGCCATCATTCCTCCTAGGCTATGACCTACAATAATGATATTGTCTGTATCCACCTTGCCACAGCTTTGAGCAAATTTAATTGCTTGTGAGGCACCATTTAAGGAATCATCCTCAATAGTAAATTCATCAAATGAATTAGGTATGTTCTCTTTATATCGAATTACAGCAATTCCTTTTCTTGCGAGCCCATATGCCAAGTCACGAAATGGCTTATTAACTCCAATAGTTTCATCTGCATCATGATTGCCAGACCCGTGTACAAGAATCGCCACAGGAGGTTTTTTTGCATTCTTAGGAAGCGTCAGTATACCTTCTATGGGATTCTTATTATCTCCGAAGGATATTTTAATTTCCTCAAAAAAATTATCATCAACCACAGATTCATAGGGTGCAAAGTTTATCCATAGTGTATCAATTTTCTCATTAATATTATAAGAAAACAATACTTGAATACCACTATTATCATAATCAAGAATAACGTATACAGTCGTACTCTTAGCAGATGCCTCTTCGGTAATTTCTCTTACGCTCTTATAATTACCTATATCAGCAACCGTATCCTTCCAGCCCTGCTCTAGAACATCTAAAGAAATTTGAAGCTTTGCCAGTGGTGATAGTGTATCATGGGTTTCCTTAAATTCACCATTACTCATCTGTAATGCCAGCTTCTTGCTAAGCTCTCCAAGCACAGACAGCTTCTGTTCTTCTTTTATATCCTGATTCTTATTTGCATCCAAGGATTCAGCCTGTTCATTATTGCTATTATCCGTCTGGTTGTTATCTTTTGATTTATTAACATCTGCGGAAGAACTATCATCAGGTTCCTTAACATCACTGTTAACTGGGTCTTCAGTACAGTTATTCTCATTGGTTACAGTCGTGATAGTAGCATCATTGTAATTATCATCAGTAATAGGTTCTACTTTATTCTCTTTATCTTCTTCATCTACATTAACGTCACTATATCCATTATTTTCAATGTCCTTACTATCTTTATTACCTGTATTATCTGGAATATTTGTATTATCTGGAATACTTGTATTATCTTCAATGTCTTCTGATAAGGTGTGTCCATCGTCCTGATTGACTGATAAGATATTATCCTTTTCATCTTTGCTAGACAAAATCGCATCATCATCGTACTTTCGGGAGCACCCCGTATAATTCATTAACACTGCTATCATTAGAATAAATACAATTAATTTTTTCAAAACCATACCTCCCCTTGCCATCAAAATCGTTACCTAAACATAATTAAGTGCATATCAATATTTTACCATATTCTAAAATATTTTAGTATTAGAATAACATTAGAGATTTTGATTTTTTCTTTTAGCATTAGACAACATCAGCTTTATTCTGTTTAGCTGATTTACGGCTGATATACCTGGGTCATAGTCAATCGGAACGATATTTGCAAAGGGATAAAGTTCCTTTACAGGCTTGATCATTCCTTTTCCAGTCACATGGTTAGGCAGACATGCTAGAGGCTGTACGCAGATAATATTCTCTGTTCCCTGTTCAATAAATTCAATCATTTCGGCAGTAACTAGCCACCCCTCCCCTGTCTGATTCCCAAGTGATAGGATTCTGGATGCCATATCAGCCAGGTCACCTATAGGTGTGGGTGGGTGAAACCTTTTGCTTTTTTCAAGCTCCCTTCCTATGGCTTTTCGAAATCCCTGCATATAGTCGCCTGCAAGATTACCAAGATTTTTATTTAGTTTCTTCCCGGCAAGATATTTGTATCTGAATCGTGCATTATAAGAAGAATATAAGAGATAATCCATAAGATCAGGTACAACCGCCTCTGCTCCTTCCTCTTCAATGATAGTCACTATGTCGTTATTGGCTGTGGGATGATATTTTACCAGAATTTCACCTACCACTCCCACCCTGGGTTTTTTAATATCCATTAATTCCAATGTGTCAAAATCTCTGATTATTGCTCTAGTATTTGTTTTAAATGTTTTATAAGAGCAATTCCTAACATTATCCTTAGCAATTTCCATCCATTTTTCAAATAAAAGATTAGCCGAACCCGGAAACCTTTCATAAGGTCTTGTCCTATAAAGAACCCTCATAAATAAATCTCCATATATAAGAGCTATAAGACATCGGTTTAGTAAGCCAATAGAATATCTAAACCCGGGCTGCTTATCAAGGCCCACGGTATTGACAGATATCAAAGGTACATTGGGAAAGCCCGCTTGTTTAAGACCCAGCTTTAGTAAGGCGAGATAATTAGTAGCTCTACAACCGCCACCGCTTTGAGTAATTATCACCGAGGTTTTCTCAGTATCATATAATCCTGACTTAAGTGCCTGTACTATCTGTCCCACCATTATTACTGCAGGATAGCATGCATCGTTATTGACATATTTTAATCCCTCGTCCACAGCCAAACGATCCATTGCAGGTAGTATCTTAAGCCTATAACCGCTCATCCAAGCTGCTTCCCTTAGTAATTCAAAATGTATCGGTGCCATCTGCGGTGCAAGAATGGTATGTGTGCTTCGCATAGCCTTTGTAAATATAGTATTTCTATAGAATATTTCTTCTATCTTGGGCTGATAGCCTTTTCTCTCCCTCTCATCTATAGCTGCAATAAGCGAACGTATTCTAATCCTTGCCGCGCCAAGATTGTTGCCTTCATCTATCTTTAGCATTGTATATATTTTTCCGACTGATGCTAGTATTTCTCCTATTTGATCAGAGGTTACCGCATCAAGACCACAACCAAAGGAATTCAACTGAACAAGCTCCAAATGTGGCTCCATGGTTGCAAGATAAGCAGCTCGGTATAGTCTGGAGTTATATGTCCATTGATCGACCACCCTTAGCTTAAAATCAAAGTCAACCAGATGAGCAAGGCTATCCTCTGTCAGAACAGCCAGTCCGTATGAAGATATCAACTCGGCAATACCATGATTTATCTCCGGATCCACATGATAGGGCTTTCCACATAGAATAATACCCTTCTTATTATTTTCTCTTAGTAGCTCTAAGGTTTCCTCTCCCTTTTGTCTTATATCTAGCCTATAATTCTCTCTTTCCTTATAAGCTGTACTAACAGCTTCCCTTGCTTCCTTTATGCTTACTCCGTATTCCTTAAGTTCCGAGGCTAACCTTTTTGCAAGTACCTTTTCATTATCCAGAGATAAAAAAGGTGCGATAAATTTAACCTGTTCGGATTTTATTTCATCAATATTATTCTTAACAACCTCAGGATAGGATATAACAATTGGGCAATTATAATGGTTATTGGCATCCTTATATTCCTTCTTCTCATATACAATCGAAGGGTAAAAGATAGTATTTACCCCTTTCTCTATAAGGCTAAGTATATGTCCATGACAAAGCTTAGCAGGATAACAGGTGGATTCAGAGGGAATAGTCTCTAGTCCCTTTTCATATATGCTTTTATCAGAATGCTGTGAGAGAATTACTCTAAAGCCGAGACTTGTAAGCAGTGTAAACCAAAAGGGATAATTCTCATACATATTTAGTACCCTTGGAATCCCAATAACTCCTCGCTTTGCCTCGGATAAGGATAGGGGATGATATCTGAATGTTCGACGATATTTATAGTCGTAAAGATTAGGGAGCTTCATATCCTTACTTTCTTCTCGTCCGCTCCCTCTTTCACATCTGTTACCGCTGATAAAACTCTCTCCATTCGAAAATGTATTAATAGTTAGAAGGCAGTGATTAGTACATTTCTCGCATCTTCTGCATGATGAGCTTATACTAAAATTTAGCAAGGCCTCCTCAGTCAATAGAGTGGATTCTATTCCACTTTCTAGTTCAGCTTTCTCTTCACATACATCTGCTTCATGCTCCTTTGAATATAAAGCAGCCCCGTAAGCTCCCATTAAGCCAGCAATCTTAGGTCTTGTTACCTTTCTGTCCAATATAAGCTCCATTGCCCGAAGTACTGCATCATTATAAAAGGTACCACCCTGTACTACGATATTTTCCCCTATATCCTTTTCATTTCTTACCTTAATAACCTTATAAAGCGCATTTTTGATGACTGAATATGCCAATCCCGCCGACAAATCAGACACGTCAGCCCCTTCCTTTTGTGCTTGCTTTACTTTGGAATTCATAAATACCGTGCATTTTGTTCCCAAATCTACCGGGGTTTTTGCATATAATCCCTGCTTAGAAAACTCCTCTACTGGTATGTTAAGGGAGCTGGCAAAGCTTTCTAAAAACGATCCACATCCAGAAGAACAGGCCTCATTAAGTAGAATACTATCAATTACATTGTCTTTAATTCTTAAACATTTCATATCCTGTCCACCAATATCCAGTATAAATTCCACCCCGGGCAAAAAGAACTCCGCTGCCTTATAATGAGCAATGGTTTCAATCACGCCGAAGTCCGCATGAAAGGCTGCTTTCATCAGGGCTTCACCATATCCGGTTACCGTAGACTTAATTATTTTTACACCTATGGGAAGCTTATAGTATAAATCCTTAAGAATTGATACCAGCTTCATAAGTGGATTTCCTTCATTTCTTGAGTAATGGGAATATAATATTTGTCCCTCTTCACCAATAAGCACAACCTTACTAGTGGTTGAACCGGCATCAATACCCAGATATGTCTTTCCTCTATAATCAGATAGATTTCCAATCTTAACCGTCGACTTTTCATGCCGTTTCTTAAAAGCATCATACTGCTCCTCATTTATGAATAATGGGGTTAGACTAACAATGTCCTCATCTCTTCTATTGGTTATCTTCTGGGCCTTATAATTAAGCTCTCCTAATCCTAGAGGCATCTTATTTTGTCCCCATAGCGCAGCACCCATGGCCGCATACAGTTGGGAGTTCTCAGGGCATATTGCCTCTCTACATGAATCCTTAAGGCTAATCAAAAATCTGTTTTTTAGCTCAGATAGGAAGAAGAAGGGCCCTCCAAGAAATGCAACCCTTCCTCTAATAGGCTTACCACATGCCAAGCCTCCGATTGTCTGATTAACCACAGCTTGAAATATCGAAGCCGCTATATCCTCTTTTCTTGCTCCCTCATTTATAAGAGGCTGCACGTCTGTCTTTGCAAAGACACCACATCTTGAAGCTATGGGATATATAAACTTACTCCCCTTAGCATATTCATTAAGTCCAGCGGCATCAGTATTCAACAGTACTGCCATCTGATCTATAAATGCTCCTGTACCCCCGGCACAGCTACCGTTCATTCTTTGCTCGATGCCTCCCTTAAAGTATGTTATCTTAGCATCCTCACCGCCCAGCTCTATAACCACATCTGCCAGAGGAATATATTCCTTAACAGCACAGGTACATGCTACCACCTCCTGTACAAAGGGTAGATTAAGCCATTCTGAAACAGATAATCCACCAGAGCCTGTTATAGTTACACTGCATCGGATATTACCTAGCTTCTTATAGCACTCTGTAATCATCCTGACCACGGTATTAGTCATATCAGAGTAATGCCTCTCGTATGATTGATAAATCAACATTTTGTTTTCTAACACAACTATTTTTACAGTGGTTGAACCGATATCGATTCCCATATAAGTATTAGTCATTCTCTAACTCCTGCTACAATAAAATGTTTGGTGTCTACTAGAAATTAATATCACACTTATGTATTATGTACATATAAAATTAATTCATTCAGGACAAATTCTACTAGACGAAATCATGATTAGAATCTATAATATTACTATGAAGTATGGTTAGGAGGCGGAAAGATGGCAAATAGGGATATTAAAAAAGAAGTCAGAAAAAAGAAGAAGACCGATGTAGGCACTGTTCCATCACTAAAGCCCATGATGTCTGAGCCTGAGGTTGTAAAAAAGCCTAAAAAGAAAGCATAATGAAACAACAAAGTATAGCCTGAAATCTCACATTTGTAGGAGATTCAGGCTATCTTTTTATTCCTATATATTATATACATATCAACAGTGGTTAGATTTAATTATCAAGGGTTACCCTTACGCCAAGTAGGTTAAGCTCCTCAATCGCTTGATCTATATTACTAAAATGTATCGTATTAAACCCAAAGTCGGAGGCTGCTTCTATATTTACTTTCATATCATCTAAAAATACTGCCTCCTTAGGATTTATCTTATATTTGCTAATAAAGGCCTCATATATTTCCACTTCTGGCTTCACATACCCTGTCTCATAGGAAATGACGCCTCCATCTACATATTTAAAGAAATTGAAGCTAACCTCTGCATGTCTGAAATTTGCCTTTCCATAATTGGATAAAAGATAAACCTTATAGCCAGCTTTTTTCAATCTAAGCACGAACTCAGAAGCATAGTCATATTCCTTCACAATTTCATAGCTATTCGTTAAAAATGTTCTTATCTCTGCTTCAATCTCAGGATCTAAAGCCATAAATTTAGCTATCAAGGACTCATCGATGCTGTCACTGTCACTTCTATCAACTTCTCTCCACAGTTTGTCTTCGACCGTAGACTTGCAAAGCCTTCTAATAAAATCATATGAATAGCCTTTCTCCTTCAGATAAGTATCCACATCAAAGCTTGCCAATACATTGCCAATATCAAGTACAATCGTTTTTATCATTATATTATCCTCTTTCTGTATATTATAAATTAATTTCCTTAGTAGCTATATTCTCAGTAAATATCCTATCATGCTCTACAAACACTATGCTTGGGCAGAAGGCTAATATCAGCTCTTCAATCTGCACTCTCGAGAATACATCAATAAAGTTCAAGGGCTCATCCCACAGAAACAAATGTGCCGGCTCCGAAAGACTCTTCGCCAGTAAAACCTTCTTTTTCTGTCCTTGGCTAAAACAACTGATATCCTTGTCAAACTGACCTCTCTCTAAATCCAACTGACGAAGTACTGTCTTGAATATAGTCTCATCAAGCCCATATTTATATGACAAATCTGTTAAGGAGCCCTCTAAATATGAGGTATCCTGTGATACATAGGATACCTTAAGTCCCTGAGCTATAAAGACATTACCAGTATACTTTATATTATTACCAAGAAGCAATTTGAATAAAGTAGACTTTCCAGAACCGTTCTTTCCCCTTACAGCTATCCTGTCATTAGTCCTTACCAGCAGGTCTATATTAGAAGCAACTTCATTGCTATCATAAAATAAGCTTATATCCTCAAGCTCTATCAACCTTTTACTATGAAAGGGTAATAAATTCATTTTTAAGGGATCTGCTTGCTCTATATCCTTAAGTAGTTCCTTCTTATCTTCAATAGCATCTAGTTTCCTGCTTTCTATTGCCTTAGCACGTTTCATCATCTTAGCTGACTTATGCCCAACATATCCTCTGTCTGCTACATGGCTCCCGATTTTCGATGCTTCTACTTTATCAGACCATCCCATGGCTCTTTTTGCTGCCACAGTAAGAGAAGTAATATCCTTTTTGAGCTGCTTGTTTCTCTCAATTTCATAATTATCATTTAGGGTTTTATTATGAAACCAGGACGAATAATTACCCTTTTGAAGTTCAATATTGGTCCGGTTGATGGAAAGCACATGATCGATACATTTATCTAGGAATGCCCTATCATGGGATACAAGAATAAAGCCGCCTTTTGTTTGTAAATAATCCGCAAGGACATCCCTACCCTCCATATCCAGATGGTTTGTAGGCTCATCGATTAATAGGAAATTATTCTTCTTAAGGAAGAGAGCTGCAAGCATTATCTTTGTACGCTCTCCAAAGCTTAA
>CAZDWP010000042.1:0-11268 GCA_964508985.1 uncultured Herbinix sp.
GAATCATCCCCTGGTATATCCTCATCTGATAATGTGAAGTAGTGGGGACAGGTTTCTCCCGTTACTTTAATCCCCTTATCTTTTGCCATCTCAAGCATCTCGGTACTGCCCTTTGTGGAGCAATGACATAGATGAAGCCTAGTGCCAGTCTTTCTTGCAAGTATAATGTCCCTTGCTACTATTATATCCTCCACTGCATTACTAATACCGGCAAGTCCCAGTTTCTCTGCCTTTTTGCCTGCATTTATAGCCCCATTACCAGCAAGTGATTTGTCCTCACAATGAGCAAATACTATGATATCTTGCTTGGCAGCCTCCTCCATAGCCTTGGCGTAAAGAGCAGTATCTATAACGGATTTTCCGTCCTCACTTAATCCGATAGCCCCGGCATCTATAAGTGCAGGTATATCGGTCAATTCATTTCCTTGCTGTTCTAAAGTAATCGCACCAATCGGATGAACATTAACCGCTGCATCCTGGGCTTGCTTAAGAACGAATTTAATTGTATCAGGTCGGTCTAGCGCTGGCTTGGTATTCGGCATAGCGCAGATAGTGGTAAATCCGCCGGCTGCTGCAGCCATAGCGCCTGTCTGTACGGTCTCTTTATATTCATATCCAGGTTCACGCAGATGAACGTGAAGATCAATAAGTCCAGGCATAACAAGCATTCCGCTTGCATCTATTACCTTGTCGGCTTTGATATCCACTATATCAGTATCCGAATGAGCTACTATTCTTTGAACTAGATTATCCCTAATCAGTATATTGTAATTTCCTTCGATAGCTGAACCGGGATCGATTACATAACCATTTTTTATATATACAAGCAAAGATTGTTCCCTCCTTATATCTCTATCATAAGCTATCATACTAAGCTAAAGCATAATACATAATCATCGCTTTAAATTTTTCCTGCCAGATAGTTGATAAACTGTTGGGCTGCCCTACCGGATAGCCCGCCATGGTTAAGTTCCCATTTCCGTGCCTCGGCAAAAAGCTCCTCCTCAGAAGAAAGCTTTATACCCTGCTTTATTGCCAATTGCTTTACAATCTCCAGATACTCTTTATGGGATGGAGCTGAGAAGTTAATCGTGATTCCGAATCGTTCAACCAGCGAAAGCTTTTCCTCCATAGTATCCGAGCGATGGATATCACCATCAGTCTCCACGTCAGATCTGTCATTCCAGGTCTCTCTTATCAGATGTCTGCGATTGGATGTAGCATATATAAGCACATTGTCAGGTTTGCTTTCCAGACCTCCCTCAATCACTGCCTTCAGATATTTATACTCTATCTCAAACTCCTCAAAGGACAAATCATCCATATAGATAATAAATTTATAGTTTCGGTTCTTAATAATTGAAATAATAGTAGAAAGGTCTTCAAATTGATGCTTATAAATCTCAATCATTCGAAGTCCCTTGTCATAATATTCATTAAGGATTGCCTTTATAGATGTGGATTTGCCTGTGCCGCTATCACCAAACATCAGTACATTGTTAGCTTTCTTGCCTTCTACAAATGCTCTCGTATTATCTATAAGTTTCATTTTCTGATTCTCATAACCAACCAAATCCGAGAACTTTACCTCCACAGTATTGGTAATAGGAACAAGCTCCAGCTTCCCATTCTCTCTGGATAATCGAAATGCTTTATTTAGACCTAATTTGCCAACACCGTAAACCTTATAAAAATCTGTTACAATCCTAAAAACATCTTCCTCATCCTTGGCCAATGCAATATTTGTGCTTAGCATCCTAACCTTCTCGCTTACACTCTTATTGTAGCTCCCACTGGTCTTTTCAATGGCTTTATAGTCTGTAATTATGGAGAAACAGTCAATGCCAAGCTCCTGTTCAATACCACTAAAATCATAGTTGAACAATTCTAAGAATATCTTAAAATCTGCTTTAGCAAATCTGTTGACAGTGCCCTGTCTAGGTCCGGCATTTTCACAGGTAATAGTAAATGGATTCTCCATGCTTGCCAATGTGTAAGCCAAATAATTCTGCCATAGGTTTTCATCAAATCCATAGATGGTAGCTATATCTAGAAGCTCATTAATTAGGATATATATCTTTGTTACAAAGCCATCCTTATCAATTTCATCTAAGACATGTGGTTCATTTATCTTCTTAATATATTCCATTTCCATGAGGATGTTGGACATCTTAAATAATATATTGTCTTCCTCAAAATTCTTATATACAGATAATTTTGAAATCAATCGATACATGATTGCCTCCATCTTAAGCATAAGGTTATCGTTTTTTGATAACCGTTGCATAGCATAAACTTACTGCATGTGTTTTACGGTAAGTGTTGATTACATACGTTCAGGTGCCTCAAATGCCAGTAAATCTATACAGGTCAGTAAGATATCATGTACCAGTGTTATCATCAGAATTAAGGATGCCTGTCTTTCTTCACTGTTGTCCTCAGATAAAATCTTTGTATCATGATAAAAGCTACTGAATTTGTCGGCCAAATCATAGATATATTGGCATATTCTATGTGGTGCCTGCTCCTCATAGGCAGCATTTATCATATCGCTAAACCTTGTAATCTCTAGCATTAGGTCTCTCTCAACTTGTGAGCTTGCAGGAAGTATGTCCAATTTACTATTGATTGCTTTTTCTGTGTTTTTGAATTTATCTAAAATCGATTTAATTCTTACAATCGTATATAGAATATATGGACCTGTATTACCCTCAAATGAAGTGAAGCGCTCCAAATCAAATACATAATCCTTAGTGGCTTGATTCGATAGATCGCCATATTTTAGAGCTGCCAATCCAACCTTAGAAGCTACTTCCCTTGCTTCTGCCTCTTCCATGCTACGGTTTTCTGTGATCTTATTATACACCTCATCGGTTACCATCTTAATCAGATGCTCCAGACGAAGAACACCGCCATCCCTTGTCTTAAAGGGCTTGCCATCCTTCCCGTTCATAGTACCAAAGCCGATAAACTGTAGCTTTGTATCCTCCTCCACGAGCTTGGTCTTCTTAGCACATCTAAACAATCTTTCAAAATGCAATTCCTGTCTCTTATCTGTAATATATATAATATGGTCAGGATCAAACAGCTTGACTCTCTCTACTATGGTTGCCAAGTCGGTAGTGCTATATAGAGTAGCTCCATCTGTTTTTAAGATCATGAATGGAGGTATTTCTTTAGTATCGGTTTCTTCCTTTACATTCACAACCAAGGCACCCTCACTGACCTCTGCATAATTATTCTTCTTTAAATACTCTACCATATCAGAAATATATGGTTGAGCATCGCTTTCCTTCTTCCACAGCTCGAAAGATACATTGAGACTATCATAGATCTTCTTTAGATCCGTAACCGATACCTCCTGCATATGTGTCCAAATATCCATATAGCCTCTGTGCCCATTTTGCATAAGAAATGTTATTCTCTTCGCTTCTTCTAGAAAATCAGGATTTTCCTTGGAATATGCACTAGCCGCAGGATATATGTCCTCGAGCTCCGATATGGTAAATGGAGCCTCAACCGGGTATTCTCCAGTAAATTCATCATCAAAATATATTAGATCGGGTTTTCTTCTCTTTAATTCTGCTATAACTAATCCCATCGGTGTACCCCAGTCACCCAGATGTACATCTCCAATTGCATCATTTCCCATAAATTTAAAAATACGTTTCAGACTCTCACCAATAATAGCTGAACGCATATGGCCTACATGAAGAGGCTTTGCAATATTGGGACCGCCATAATCAATTATTACCTTTTTGGGCGCGGCTTCCTTCTCACAACCATAATTCGTGTTTACTCGCATATCGTTAATATACTTTGCTAGGAATTTATCACTCAAGTTAATATTTATAAATCCAGGCATAATAGCTACAATTTCCTTTATTCTGCTATTTTCCTGCAATAGACTGACAACCTCCTGCGCAATCATAATAGGTGCTTTTTTATATGCCTTTGCTGCTGCCATAGCACCATTACATTGGTATTGACACAGATCTGGTCTATTTGACTGTGTTACCACACCGTATTTTTCGTCATACCCCTTCGATACAAATGCTTGCTTAACATCTTCTGATATTAATTCGACTATTTTCTTCATAATTACCTCCAACATCTCTTAACTTATTCAATACTTTAACATAGGTGGACATAAATGTCATCAATATTTTATGATTGGATTTCTTCATATAATTATGCATGATTTTTAAAATACGCACTTCAAGTGGCAAAAAAATAATATAATACTATAATTACATGAAAATATCCTATAATATTACATTTGCCGCCATCTGAATAATTGATTTATTGTGCATTTATGATAAATTATGATTTTATTTAAATAAAGACTGTCCTTTTTAATAACTTTGTTGTATATTATACATATAAGGAATTTTAGGAAATTGATAATACATATAATTGTCAATTAAATAAAAAGCGATGTAGGGAGAACTACGGTAATGAAAGGAGAAACATCATGTTCGGACTTTACTTTGGGGATTACTTATTAGAAAAAAACAAAATAACTCAATCACAATTAGAGTATGTTATGACTAGGCAACGTACTTCCCGCGCCAAATTAGGCTTAATAGCTGTTGCCGAGAAATTACTGACCTCCAAGCAGGCGGAGCAGCTAAATGAGCTTCAAAAGGTTAAAGATAGACGCTTTGGTGACTTGGCGATAGAAAAGGGGTATTTGCTTAAAGAAGAAGTCGATTATTTATTAAATCTTCAAGGAAATTCTTATCTTAAATATATACAGACCCTTATTGAGATGAATATCATGACAATGGAACAAATCGAATCAACCCTTGAAGAATATAAAAAGGATTATGGCTATTCTGATACAGAGTTGGATGCTATAAAGTCAGGTGACATAGACCGCATTATACCTGTTTTTGTGGATACGAATATTCCATTTGTCGGTGAATGTATTACACTCGTAATTCGTAATATTATACGCTTCATTAATAATAATATTAAACTTAAAAAAGCATACACTGTAAAAGAATACCCATTTCCCTCAATTGCATTTCAACAGATGGTTGGAAGCCATGAATTGTTCGTTTGCTTTGCAGGCGAGGATGATGCTTTGCTAAACATAGCAAATCCATTTGCAAAAGAGCAATTCGAGAATATGGATGAGGATGCATTTGACTCGATATGTGAATTCATTAACTGTAACAATGGATTATATGCTTCTAAGCTAAGCCAAGAAGATATACATATCGATATGACACCACCAAGCTTTGACCAAAATAAAGCTTTAACATCTGATGGAGATATATATGTAGTCCCCATAATCATAGATGGAAAGCAATCTGACTTATTGGTTGTTGTTGACCATAAGGTTGAAATATATTAGGAGGGAATGGATATGACAAAGATTCTTATAGTTGATGATTCCAAGACTTCAAGAAAAATTCTCAGAAACATTCTTGAGGATAACGGCCATGAAGTAATTGGAGAAGCTATAAACGGCGAGGAAGCAGTTAGCAAATTCCAAGAACTTCAACCAGATATAGCTACAATGGACATAACTATGCCGATAATGGACGGACTGGAAGCATTGAAGGAAATCATGGATATAGATAAGAATGCTAAGATTGTTATGGTAACAGCTGCAGGCCAAAAAACCAAGATGGTAGATGCAGTCAAGTATGGTGCTGTTGAGTTCTTAACAAAGCCCTTCGAAGCTGATCAAATTATAGAAATCATCAAAAAAGTTGTTTAGATAAACCATAAAGTTTACATATTAATGAGGTTGTATGATATTTAGGAGTTTTCCTAAATACCATACAACCTCATTTTCTTACATCTTTTTATTAACCATTCTATTCTTTGATAGGCATAATGATTGCTGCCACAATATATACAAGTATACCTACAAAAGATAAACTGAATATAACCCATAATAAGCGAACTATTGTAGGATCTAAATTAATATACTCGGCAATACCCTGACAGACTCCGCACAACATCTTCTTTTCATTTGAACGATATAATTTCTTGGGTTCCATGAAAACGCTCCTTTCTGGTTCTAATAGTGATATTACTATTAATATTCACTAAATTCCATATTTATATTTCCGACATCTACGTTTAATCGGAAGCTTCCCTTGTAGTCATTTCTATCCTTTGTGTTATTAAAATTACGATACCTCTTATTATTTATTATAACATTTCCCAAATCAGAATCAATAACAAAGGAATATAAATCCATATCATCATCTATATCTAATGAGATTGTACCGACATTACATTGAATTTCATTATCTCCGGTAACAATGCCGTCCATAAAAACTGCTCCTACATCACATTCAAGCTTTATGTTCTCGATATCGATATTCTTAAGACTGATACGTCCAGCGCCCACGAAATATTTCGACTCCCTTTCTACAACAAGTCCGTCTATCTCAAGTGAGCCTGCGTCCACATTAAAGTGCGCCGTATCTGCATGAAGATTTTCAGCCATTAGCCTTCCTGCATCCAGAGTAATCTTGATATCCTCAGCCTTAAATCCTTCAGGTAAAGTGATATTTATGCTTGGGGCCTTAAAATTTCTTATGCCTAACGATATCGGTATATCGAATCCGAATAGATGATACTTATTGCTAGTCTTTTGGCTAATTACCCATACACCATCCGATACTTTGGAATTCAGCTCCTCCTTAGTATAAAGATTTTTTGCTTCAATACTAAATTCATCTCCGGATGTTATAAATATTTCACCGTAATCCATTCGAATATCCAATCCCTTTATATCTCTCACAGTATCCTCCATGGAGAATGTAGGAGAGTATCTAAGAAAAGAGCCTCTTCCTCTAGCAATAAGTAATAACCCTATTCCCAAACCGATCGATATCAAGGCAATACTTAAACCTATCTTTGTAAATGTCTTCATGCGCTCACGCTCCTATTCTGAAAAGGAAGTCTGAAAATATATACCATTCCTTTTATAATAGCGGGTAACAAGGTCTTACTAAGCCAAACGCTAAGCATGACAAACAAGATTCCCAGTCCTAATACTAATAACCCAGCTCCGCAATTCAACAGTCCCATAAAGGGTATTCCTATATTTACAATACCAAAAATCGTTATAGCTATTCCTACAGGCACCATCACAATACCCGCAATACCAAAACCAAATAATAATGCAAACACAGTTACAATAATTGAAAAAACTATTGAAACAAATGTAATTAATAAAGGTATTCCAACTGGTATTGCAAATAAACATAATAAAATAATAATCGCTAATTTGTTATTGTTGGTACTTGTAGTATTTGTGTTATTGCTGGTGTTTGAGTTATTGCCAGCACTACCTGTGCTTGCACTACCTGTGCTTGCACTACCTGTGCTTGTATAATTAGTGCTTTTCTCTTGTTTTCTTTCGCTGGGCTTAACAACCTCGTATTTCGTCTCTTCATAGACAGTATCCTCATATCCCTTTTCCGTAAAGAATCCCCTGCTCTGACTATTGTCTCCCTCCGAATGAAGGTCCGCTTTAATGATACCGGCAATTCTTTCGGGTGATCCAAGCTCGCTTATGATATTATCCTCGTTGTTTACTCCAGCATCATCAAAATAATCATTATAATATTTCAAAGCTTCGTTTCGTTCTTCAAAAGGGATATCTGACAGCAAGTCTTCCAGCTTTCTCATAAAATCAAACCTTGACATCTATTTCACTCCTTCAAAAATATTATTTATTCTCTTATAATAGATAATCCATTCATCCATATATAATCTTAGCTGTGCCATACCCGAGTCTGTGACTTTATAATATCTTCTGTTACGTCCTGCAAACTCCATATCATATGTTTCAAGGCAGCCATCCTTTTGTAGTCTTCGTAGCACCGGGTATAAGGTTGATTCTGAAACCTCGATTGCCTTTCGGACCTCTTGCGTCAGGTTATATCCATAAGTACCTTCCGGTTCCTTAGAAACTGTAGCCAGCACAATCGCGTCCAGCAGTGCCGAACCGGTATTAAATACCATCTCATCCACTCCTTCCTTATTCACGTACAATATTATTAATTTGTCAATACTATACACCATATAATATTATATGTCAATATAGTATTTTGGTACCAGGTACGTTTTCGCTCTGTACCAGGTACCAAATCCAATCAAAAAGCACGATACTTCCTTATAAATGAGGTATCATGCTTGTAATATCAGTTAATATTGGTACCAGGTACCGTACCTGGTACCGATGGTTCTATCGGTTTATGTAGCTTACAGCTCTATATGGGGTTCTATAGTTGTAGTTCTTTATGTTGATGCCTTCTCTTCTGCTAGCGGCTCCTAATACCTTGCCGTTACCTATGTACATTGCTACGTGATTGACTACTCCGTTCTTTCTGTAGAATATCAAATCACCCGGTTGTATTTTATCCATGGATACCCGTGTGCCCCCTCTTGATTGGGCTCTTGAGGTTCTTGGAATATATATACCAAAGTTCTTTAGTACGGATTGTGTAAAGCCCGAACAGTCCGCGCCTCTAGTTAAGCTGGTTCCTCCCCATACATAGGGATTTCCTTCAAATCTTAAGGCATAGTTTACTATTTGTTGTCTCATGGATGAGACCCGTTTCCTCTCTTCTGCTTCTTGTTTTTCCTTCTCAAGCTTTATTATTTCTTGCTCTTCCTCTATGGAAATAGCCTGCTTAAAATCAGTCTTTATATCCACATAATCAGTAGATACATATCCAGTCTTTTCTCCTACAGATATTTTTACCCAATCATTCTTATCTTCCAGTACCTCAAATACTTGCCCCTTGGGAATCTGAGTTACTACTGATGAATTAGTACCGGCCTTTGATCTTACATTAAGTATATTTGCCTTTACCGTAGCAAGGCTAGTTTTTGCTTTATCAGCCAACTCGTATACATCAATACCGGTTAATATGTAATCTGACATTATGTACCCTGTTACATTTCCTGATTTAATCTTTATCCATTCCCCTTCTGAATCAAGAATTATAGCAGCTGCGTTATTATATAGCTTTCCTAACACCTTACTGTTAGTATTTGCTTCGCTTCTTATATTTACATAATTTGCAACATTTGCTATTGCTAAATCCTGATATTCTATGATAGGATCAAGAATATTACTTATATCCGCTTTAGTTATTTCTGGATTTAGACTAATATCGTTTAATAAAACCGTTATACCTGCAATTGGCTGTGGTCCAGCCGCGTATGCGGTTTTAGTTCCCCCCATGAATATCAATGAACCCATCATACAATAAGTTGCAATTCGTCGTGTACTTCTAGTCATATATAAGTCCTCCAATAGTTACAATCTTCAGTAGTTGTTACGTAAATGTTAAATTTATTACAAAAGTATTATACTATACTATATACGAAAATGCATGTGGAAGTTTTTACATGATTTATCTATAATTGGTATGTCCACGATAAGCGGGTTAGTCAAAGATTAAAAATACATTTTATATAACATGCTCTTTATGTTATAATATTCGCGTTAAGCGGATTATTCCAAGAAAATTATCCCTCTGGAGGTTATTATGGCATTAGATGGAATTGTAATTGCAAATATTGTACATGAATTAAAAAGCACTCTGCTAGGTGGGAGAATTAATAAGATTGCTCAACCTGAGAAGGATGAGCTTTTGATAACTATAAAAGGTCAGGAAAGAAATGCTTATAAATTATTTCTTAGCGCCGGTGCCGGTATGCCATTGGTTTACCTGACAGAGAATACAAAGGTCAGTCCTTTAACTGCACCGAATTTTTGTATGCTGCTACGTAAGCACCTTAACAGCGGTAAAATTCTTGAAATTACTCAACCTGGGCTTGAAAGAATTATATCCTTTAAGCTAGAGCATATGGATGAGCTAGGTGATTTAGGCATTAAATATCTCATCATTGAGCTTATGGGTAAGCATAGCAATATAATTTTCTGCGATGAATCTATGAACATTATTGATAGCATTAAACGGGTAAACCAATTTATGAGCTCAGTTCGTGAGGTCCTTCCAGGAAGAAAATACTTTATTCCTGAGACCACCAATAAGCTTGACCCCTTAACTATTGATTACCCTTCCTTCAAAGATAATATATTAAGCAAGGCACAACCCATTGGGAAAGCTATATATACAGGGCTTACTGGTATCAGCCCCCTTATGGCAAATGAAATATGCCATAGGTCTTCTATCGATTCAGGCGAATCCACCTCAGTACTTAATGAGGACACTGGACTCCACCTGTATCGTAATTTTGAAAGAATTATGCTACTCGTTAAGAATAATGAATTTTCACCTAATATCATTATGGGGGAAAGGGGACCCATAGAGTTTTCCAGTATTCCTCTAACCTGTTACTCTGGTCAAGAAATTAATAGCATGCCTTTAGCATCCTCTATGCTTGAGACTTATTATGCTACGAAAAATGCTACATCAAGGATGCATCAAAAATCTTCAGACCTTAGAAAGCTTGTTGCAAATGCTATCGAACGCTCAACTAAAAAATACGATTTACAGCTTAAGCAACTGAAGGATACAGATAAAAGAGATAAATATAAGGTATACGGTGAGCTTATTACAGCCTTTGGCTACGGACTGGAGCAAGGGGCAAAAGAGCTTATAGCCCAGGACTATTATAATGACAATAAGGAAATCAAGATTCCTCTTGATCCTCTTATAGCTCCTATGGAAAATGCTAAGAAATACTTTGAAAAATATAATAAGCTTAAGAGGACCTATGAGGCATTAACCTCATTGATTAAAGAAACCAGGGATGAGACCCTTCACTTAGAATCCATTATGACATCTTTGGAAATAGCTACAGATGAGCATGATTTAGCCCAACTAAGGCACGAGCTTATGGAATATGGATATATCAAAAAAAAATTTAACCTTAAAAAAGGCGGACCTAAAGCTACTTCCGGTAAAAATACAAAAAGCAAGCCCTTCCACTACATCTCATCTGATGGATTTCATATTTATGTTGGAAAAAATAATTATCAGAATGAAGAGCTTACCTTTAAATTAGCCGATGGTAATGACTGGTGGTTTCATGCCAAGAACCTACCCGGCTCCCATGTAATAGTAAAATCCGGAGGAAATGAGCTACCTGATAGAACATTTGAAGAAGCAGCAAAACTTGCAGCCCATTACAGTGGGGCAAAGGATTCCGATAAGGTTGAAATAGACTATACAGAGAGAAAGAATGTTAAGAAGCCAAATGGCAAGGCTCCTGGATTCGTCATATACAATACTAACTATTCCATGGTAGCCGATA
>CAZDWP010000043.1:0-10900 GCA_964508985.1 uncultured Herbinix sp.
TAAATATAAGTGGTCCTCATCTAATACCAAGGTGGCTAGGGTTTCAAGTAAAGGTATTGTTACCACGGTAGGTAAGGGCACAGCAAAAATCAAATGCAAAATTACCTATCCTAATAAGAAAACAAAGACTATAACTAGTAAGATAACAGTAATTATTCCGGCAACCAAGGTTCGGATTAACAATGCCACGGAAATAAATGGTGCGCATATTATGCAAGTAGGAGATACTTATAATTTTAACAGAGATATCGTTCCTACAAATTCCTCTGATAAGACCTATTGGTCACTAGGTGGGGGAGATATGACATGTGTTGAGGTTACCAACAGCTCAAGCGGAATCGTTAAAGCTAAAAAGCCGGGTAAGACTATTCTTGTGGCTACGGCAGCAAAGACAGCTACCGAAGAGGATGCTGCAAAAAGCATAGTTAATGATGCCATAATAATTGAGGTAGTAGGGCCCTCTGCAACAGTTGGCTCGGTAGATATCATAGACAGTACAGTAATAAAAGCGGTATTTGACAGTCCCATAGATGAGAGGACAATCATCGGACCGAACAATACATTGTTAGACAGTATAGATATTTCGCTTAAAAAGAATATTAAAGGAGTATTGGCAGGAGATCCAGGGAAACTTACTGCACAGCTATCCTCCGATAAAAAGACATTAACCATTGCTTCCACCAATCGTTTTGAGGGAGAGTATGGAATTAACTTTACAGACAAGATCAAGACGGCCGATGGAATTACGATTACAGATTATTATAAGCTGATAAGCTATGTAGATAATGTTCCTCCGAATATTCTGAATGTTGTGATGGATGATTCAGGAGCGATTGCAACAATAATATTCACTGAAGCAATTGATTTTTCTGGATTGAATGTAACAGGTGGGGGTGTATTACCCGGTCAAGCTACCACACCTGCTGACAGGCAAACAGTTAGCATCTTGAATAATAAGAATAATTATATAGCGAGTGAGGACAAGAAATCACTGACAATTAACCTTTCCAATATAGCACCTACAGACTTTAATAAGCTGTTAACCGTAACTATAACGGGTATCAAGGATATGTCAGGTATTTCACCGGCAAATTATACTCTTCCGGTAACTATGCGTCCTGATAACACTTCTAAGCCCCAGGCAAGGTTGATTGGACTTGTAAGAACGGCTTATGATACTTTGACAGCAAACTTCGACCGTTCGATCAAGTCGGGTGGTTATGCAACCATTAATAACGGATCGTCCATGATGGGTATAGTAGATGAAAAGAATCCAAAGAAAGTGTATTATACTATTATGGAAGCTGATGCACAAAAAACAGGCATACAGTCTGTATCTGTAAGCGGATGGCAAGGCTATAACGTCGACCCCTATGATACAACCTCATATCAACAGCATACAAGGAATGTGAGCTTTGATGTTGAAAGGTCGAATCCAATTCTCTTAAGAGAAGAATTTGATCCGAAGACAAATATCCTTACACTTACATATAATAGGGAAGTTACACTAACCAATATTGCCGGGACATTTTATGCATCATTAGTAACCGTTTCTGATGAAATCATACCTAGTAATAATATTACCTACACTAATATATTATCCGATGATCCTAATGTAATTAAATTGCAGATGAGTAACCTTACATTGATGGGTAATTATACATTTACATTGGATCAGTATTTTGCCAGAGATAGCTTCAGAAATTATGGTTTACCAAGAACAATAACCATTAGTACTAGTGGAGGCGTGGATTTTGAGCTACAGGGACCTTATCTGGTTACGCAATCCGCTACCAACCCCAGCTTGATATATGTTGAATTTTCTAGTATGCTGGACGTGGCTTCTGCACAGAATGTAAGAAATTATTCTATACCTGGTGTTACAATACTAAGTGCTAAATTAGAGAAGAATACCAAGAATGAAGGCTCTACAGTTGTACTAACCATAGCAGAAGGCACTATCGACATTACGCTAGAAAGACCACTAATAATAAACGGAGTTACAGGCTATAGTGGTAATTATGCACCATTAACCGATCATAGGACCACAGTATTACTCAAGGATAATAAGAAACCGTTCTTTATCGGACCTCCGGTATTTGACAAGGTTAAGACAACGGAAATTAGGCTTAACTTCAGTGAGGAAATAGCAGGCTCAATGATAGTAAAGGTTACTCAGATAGGAAATTATAACTACGAGCTTGGTAATACAGTAACAATATCAGGAACTGATGTAGTTATAACCTTAAATAGTATACCAATGCAAAATGCACCATTAAGGATAGACATAATCGAGAATAAGATTGTGGATTTAAGCGGCAACCAATCTGCTCCAATGAATACACAGCATGTTGTAATGGCAGCTTACTAAAGATATAAAATAAGAATATTTGTATTTACAACCCCTGGGCATCAGATATAGAAGCCCGGGGGTATTATTATTGGAGAGTATGTCATATAATATTAAGATATTCTTTATGGTTTAATGATATTCATGGGCTTATTAAAGGTTCTGGTAAAAATATCACTTTCATCTAAAAGACTCTCGATTGTTTCAAAACCCAACCGATTTAGTAATTCTATAACATAAGGGTTATCTATAGGAGTAGGATAAGTAGCGTGTTCTGCATATTCCTCAACGTTTTTTCTCCCTAGCTCATGGGAAATAATTGCCTTTGGACCTCCTACACATCCTCCTTTACAGCCCATTCCTTCATAAAAATTAGCAGAGGTTTTATGGCTGGAAATATTATTAATTAACTCTTTACAGTCCTTAACACCATCCGCTTTCTGGGTTCTAAGAGTTATTTTACGATTAGGACTAATTCGTTCCAGTGTAAGCTTAACTGCTTCGCTTACACCACCGGTGTGAGCATATATTCTACCCGCCCTAGAGGAATGATCTCTTTCGCTCTCCTCCATATCAGCCGGGTTTATAGCCATAATTTTAAAAATATCTTCAACCTCCTTAAATGTTAGGACATAATCTATGGCATCTGCTATATCCTTATCCCTTGCCTCGGCCTTTTTAGCAAGGCATGGTCCTATGAATATCGTAAGAGCATCGGGATGCATTATCTTTACCGCACGTCCGCTGGCTATCATCGGAGAGACAGATGGTGGCACATGTGGAACTAGCTCGCTGTGTATATTTTTTATTAATGATATCCATACAGGGCAACAGCAGCTAGTCAGTTGAAAGTCATCCTCTGTCTGTATATTCCTATCAAATTCCAATGCTTCTTTAAGAGTAAGGACATCAGCAAATAATGCAACCTCTAGCATTCCGTCAAAACCTATCATCTTAAAGGCATTTCTAAGCATCCCTGGAGTAACATCATTGCTAAATCGCCCTATAAAGGCAGGGGCAATAAGAGCATATACCAGGCCTTTGTGGGAGCGAATTGCCTGTAATGCAGGTATAACATCCTTACTTGAAGTTAATGTATTTGCTCTACATTCCTGTATGCAGTAGGAACAGCCAGCACAGGCTTCCTCATCTATGTGTAACTTGCCGGCCTCATCCGGATATATGGCATGAAAGGGGCATACATTAACACAGTGTCTATCATTATCGGAGCAGTTGCAATCTTCTGTATGCCATACAAGAGGATGCTTTTTAGGATGTAGTAAGCAGTCTAGCTGATGAGAGTCAAAGTCATCAAGTCCATTAATATATTCATCATCTCGATTCTCTATGGTTGATCTTAGTAGTTCTTGGTAAAGGTCTTCAAATCGTTTCATCTATATACACCTCAAAATTAAGATTTGTTAAGACTTATTATCCGCAAAACATCCCCTAGTATTCCATTCTTTCCTTTACTGGAAAGTATATTTGACTTATAATTAAATAGGATGGAAGAGTGAATGAATATAAATGGCAATAATGGAAAATATAATTAAAAACAACTTGGAGAAAAAAATTGAAGGATATCAATAAAAAGCGTATTATTATGGTAGGTTGGATACTATTCTATATATATATTTTGTTACTATCATACTTTTTGTTTTTCAGTGAAAGGTATGGAAGGGACCTTATAACACAGCAATATAATTTGCAGCTGTTTAAGGAAATAAAACGATTTATAAAATATAGACAGCAGATTGGAATGGAGGGCTTCATTGTCAATATATGTGGCAATGTAATAGCTTTTATGCCCTATGGATTTTTTCTTCCTCTTCTAAACAGAGCATACCGTAAGTTCCATATTATAGTTATATTAAGTATTCTATTTAGTCTGATAATCGAAACAGCCCAGCTTTTGCTGAAGGTAGGTGTGTTTGACGTGGATGATATATTGATGAATTCACTGGGCGGAGTTTTGGGATATGTAGTATTCTTAATTAATCATTCTATTTATAAACGCAAAGTAGGGTAGATATAGGCATTTTAGTTGAAAAAGAAAAGGGGGGAGCTTCTATATTTAAGTTATTTAGGAAGAAAGAAACCATACAATTTTCAGGAAGAAGGCATACAAGAATTGGTGTTTTATCGGCCGTAATAGGACTTATAGTAGTTCTTGGATTTATCACATTAAGTATTATCTCTGGTATTAATAGAGGTGAGGCAAGCCTATTTATTGGTATAGCAGGAATCCTCCTTTTTTTCTTAGGGTTATTTGGCTTTATACTTTCTTATAGGGAGCTTAAGCAGAGGGATATCTATTATAGATTTCCTATGATTGGTATTATCACCAATGGAATAATGCTTATTTTACTTTTGGTTATCTATATTTTGGGCTTATATTAACTATTTATAAAATAATAAGGAAATAACGAATTTGACAGTAGATTGGAGAGCATATGGACTATTTGAATTTATCTAAGGATGATAAAGAAGAAATTAGAGAGCGATATGAGTTGGCTATATGCCGTATTCGCGAGATAGTAACAGAAGAAGAGGTTAGAGTACCCTTAAGGGATTATTTTAGTAAGGTAGCCGGGTTTCTTATATTAGTTGATAGTGTAGCGGAGATGATAAGCGAAGGCTCCTATGATAAGCTTACTTTTGATGAGCTTACTTCGGTGAATCGAAGCCTTTATGAGGACATAATTGGAGACAATTACTTTTCTAGCTATGCCAATCCCTCATATGCATGTAAAAGATTAGGCAAAAAGTACGGGAAGCTATTGTCATTTCTGTATACGGAGCTTCGCGCTACTATTATTTATGCTTATGAGAAGCAAGAAGCATTAAATACAATATACCTTGAGCTTTTTCTTCAGATATATGGACTTGTTAAGTGGGAGGATGGCTTTACACCAAAGGATATAAAAAGAGTTATTGGAGAATTTATGCATGATTACTGTGATGTACTTATGCAACATAGAACACTTGAGACGGCTAATCCAAATTATTCCTTTGCAAGGGATATTATTATGGAATCCGATTTAAAGGATCTTTCTTACTTATACCATTATGGGGACTATATATCTGATAATGAGTTAAGGACAGCAGAATATATAAACAGCCTATCAGATGAGCAAATAGAAGCCATGGCTGATACATTTACAACCGGCTTTAAGCGTGGATTTGAGGTTAATAGGTTGGACCTTAGTAATAAGTCTCATGTTAATATAAGATACCAAATTGGTTTTGAACGTGTAGTTAGACAAGCTATACATAATTTTAAGGATATGGGTTTGGAATCAATAATTTATAGAGCTGCATATATAGCCATTAACAAAAAGCAGCACCTTAAGATAGGATATCACGGATCATCTCCCAATAAACAATATGATTACGACCATCGCTTTGACATAGGCATATTCCTAGTGAAATCGTTTATGAATAGGAAGCTAGAGGCATTAGAAGGTGCTCTTAAGCAGATTAACCATATAACGCAGAATTATGCTGGTCCGGCTGTTATGGAGGTGTTCGGCGAGGAATTATTCTCCCCGGAGGATAAGGCAGAGGCTATAAGTCTCAACAAAACTCAACAAAAGCTTATGACCCAGTACTATGGCGATGAAAGATTGCTTACAAAGGAATATTATAATACCCCTGAAACTTCCTTTACAATTATCTCTTATCCGATCTCCGAGATAGGACCGGATTTTGAAGCCATATTTGAAGCTACTGTTAAGGTTAATACTTTGGATTATGATATATATCAAAAGGTACAGCAGAGTATAATAGATGTCCTTGATAAGAGCGAATATGTCAAAATAATTGGAAAGGGAGAGAACCGTACCGATTTACTGGTAAAGCTGCAACCTTTAAAGGATCCTCATAAGGAGACGAATTTTGAAAATTGTGTTGCTGATGTAAATATTCCAGTCGGAGAGGTATTCACTTCTCCTGCTTTGAAGGAGACCCGAGGAATTCTTCATGTTCCTCTTATATATCTTAATGACCTTGCTTATCATGATTTGGAGCTGATATTTGAGGATGGATGTATAGCCGATTATTCCTGTAAAAATTATAATGATAAAGATAGAAATAAAAGCTTTATAAAGGAAAACCTACTTTATAACCATGAAACACTGCCTATTGGAGAGTTTGCTATAGGCACAAATACTACTGCCTATATGATGGGTAAGAAATTTGATATAGCACCCAAGCTCCCGATTTTGATAGCAGAAAAGACTGGTCCTCACTTTGCAATCGGTGATACATGCTATTCGATGAGAGAGGACTTAAAGGTATATAATCCAGATGGTAAAGAAATAATAGCAAGGGACAATGAGCTTACATTACTTAGAAAATCCGACCCTAAAAAAGCGTATTTTAACTGTCATACGGATATTACCGTTCCCTATGACGAGATTGATGAAATATCTGCTGTATTATATGATGGAGCTACGATTCCAATCATAAAGGATGGAAGATTTGTCTTAGAGGGTACCCAGTTACTAAATGAAGCATTCGATATATCGTAGCATAATAAAAAGACTATACTGTATTCGAAAATATGATATTTATAATTAAAAGGAGGCAATCATGTTAAGTATTGTAAATTTCTCCAAGAGTTATAAAGGCGGCAAAAAAGCTGTAGATAACTTAAGCCTTGATATTGATAGTGGTGATATATTTGGCTTTATAGGACACAACGGTGCCGGCAAGACAACTACAATTAGGGCTATTGCCGGAGTCTTAGATTTTGAAGAGGGGGATATATTAATCGACGGTTGTTCCATTAAAGGGGACCCTGTAAGCTGCAAGAAGGTAACCGCATATATTCCTGATAATCCGGATTTGTATGACCATCTGACCGGTATAGGATATTTGAACTTTATCGGTGATATTTATGAAATAAGTCAATCGGATAGGGAGCATACCATCGAAAAATATGCAGGAGCATTAGAGCTGACTGCTAATTTAGGAGATGGAATTTCATCATATTCACATGGTATGAAGCAGAAGCTTGCAATTATTTCGGCATTAATACATAGACCGAAGCTTTTGGTGCTTGATGAACCATTTGTAGGGCTAGATCCCAAGGCATCTCTAACCTTAAGGAACATTATGGTAGAGCTTTGTGAAAGCGGTAGTGCAATATTCTTTTCTACTCATGTGCTTCTTGCGGCAGAACAGCTTTGTAATAAGATTGGAATTATCAAGGATGGAAAGCTTGTGGCCTTTGGATCTACGAAAGAGGTTAAGGGTGATTCGAGTCTTGAGGATGTATTTATGGAGCTGATTGATACAGGAGATTCTACCATGTGATGGAGGTATATATGAAGAAAGTCATGCGATTGGTTAGTGTCCAGCTATGGGCAATGTTTAGAAGCATGTTTGCCATGGGTGAACATAAGAAGAAAAAGACCGGTGCCTTATACGCAGGGTTTGCATTTTTTATTATATTAATGAGTGCATTATCATACTTTTATTCTTATTTGACAGGAATGGGACTCAGGCAATTTGGAAGTATAGAATTACTACCTAGCTTGTTTATGTCTTTAACCAGTATAATAGTATTATTTACTTCAATCTATAAGGTTAAGGGTACTCTATTCGGATTTAAGGATTATGATATGGTGATGTCTCTGCCTGTTAGCAACAGCCAAATAGTTGCCAGTAGGCTCATACTTCTATATGCGATTAATATTATGTTTGTATTAATAATAATGATACCCATGATGATAGCTTATGGAATACTTATAAGGCCTGGAATGGGATTCTATACCTTTAGTATATTGATGCTATTTTTTGTTCCACTTATTCCTATAATAATTGCATCTTTTTTAGGCACTATTCTTACATATCTATCTATGCGCTTTAGATATAGTAATATTGTGTATATGGGGTTTTCCTTCATTTTATTAATCGCAATGATTGTCTTACCATATTTTCTTGGAGATTCCGAGCAAGCGCTGGTAGAAATAAGTCAGGATATTAATAAGCAGATAAATAATATCTACCCTTTGACAGAGCTCTACTATAAGGCCGTTGTTAAGGGAAGTATAACATCCCTTATTATATTTATAGGGGTTTCGCTTCTTGCCTTTATAGTATTTTCTCTACTAGTAGGAAGGGTATTTAAAAGGATAAATTCTGTAATTATGACTGGAAGATATAAGTCAAAATATAAGCTGAAGGGTCTAAAGAGCTCCTCGCCACTAAAAGCATTGTATATAAAGGATCTAAAAAGATATTTTGCATCTCCGATATATGTTATGAATACTGGCTTTGGCGTAGTTATGATGGTACTGGCGGCAATTGCCTTACCATTTATCGATATTAGTAGCATTACTGGAGAACTGAACCTTTCGGGTGCTATAAAAGATATTATACCAGTATTTATTATGTTCTGTATAGCGACATCAAGTACAACCATGGCTTCAATATCCATCGAGGGAAAGAACATTTGGATAGTAAAGAGTCTGCCTGTAACTGTGTCTCAGATCTTTAAGTCAAAGATATTGGTAAATGCAACGGTTATTGCTCCTGCGCTTTTAGCTTCGATATTTATAAGTTATGTTATGCAGATGTCTTTAGCAGAAATTTTTATAGTCTTTCTTGCATCAATCTCCTTCTCCGTGTTTGTATCACTATATGGTTTGGTTATTAATCTAAGCTTTCCTTATCTTTCATGGACAAACGAAACAGTAATTGTCAAGCAAAGTACGGCTTCAATGATATCAGTTTTTACGGGAATTGGTATGGTTGCAATTCAATATCTATTAATAATGCTTTTAGGTAATGCTATAAGCGGTATGTTGTTATTCATAGCCTTACTGTGGATGCTAATTTTAGTGTTATTCAAAAGATTATCTAAGGTTGGAATAAGACAATTTGAAAAATTATAATGTTAAGAATACTAATAAATAAGCGGATATTTATAAGGCTTACTAATAAAAGTGATAAGAAATTATCTGCTGAAAGATTACCTTATTTATGCTAGAATGTTGGCAGATAGCAATATATAGATTCTTAGGAGGTTAAAACCTCCGTTATATGTTAACTAAAGTATATGGATTCTTAGGAGGTTTGGTATGGATTATAAACAGGCTGGAGTGGATATTGAAGCAGGCTATAAGGCAGTGGACCTTATGAAGGAGCATGTTAAGAAGACCATGCGTAAGGAGGTCTTATCAGATATAGGAGGATTTTCAGGAGCATTTTCTCTTAAGAAATTTATGAGTATGGAGAATCCTACTCTTGTATCGGGAACAGATGGTGTGGGTACAAAGCTAAAGATAGCTTTTTTAATGGATGTTCATGATACAGTGGGGATTGATTGTGTGGCTATGTGTGTTAATGACATTGCTTGTTCGGGAGCAGAGCCTCTATTCTTTCTTGACTATATCGCTTGTGGCAAGAATGAACCTAATAGGATTGCAGACATTGTTAAGGGCGTTTCCCAGGGATGTATAGAAGCGGGAGCAGCCTTAATTGGTGGTGAGACAGCTGAGATGCCAGGGTTTTATCCAGTGGATGAATACGATTTAGCTGGTTTTGCAGTAGGAATTGCCGACCAGAATAAGCTAATTACAGGAAAAGATGTTAAGCAAGGAGATGTGATAATAGGAATTGCTTCCTCTGGAATACACAGTAACGGCTATTCCTTAGTTCGACAAGCTTTTAGAATGCAAAGGTCAGTTCTTGATACTTATTACGAGTCTCTTGGCAGCAGTCTTGGAGAAGCTCTTCTTACTCCTACTAAGATCTATGTAAAGACCTTACAGGGACTTAAGGAGAACAAAATAAATATAAAAGCCTGCAGCCATATAACCGGAGGTGGCTTTTATGAGAACATACCAAGGATGTTGCCAGAAGGAAGGCATGCTTTTGTGACTACAAAAAGCTATGAAATACCTCCTCTTTTTAATATGCTAAAAAAGGACGGAGATATTGCAGATCAGGTTATGTATAACACATTTAATATGGGAATAGGTATGGCTTTGGTAGTAGAACCCGAGCAAGCTGATAAGGCAGTAAGCATTATAAATGAAATAGGTGAGAAATCATTTATTCTCGGAGAGATTCGTGATGGAACTAGGGGGATAACCTTATGCTAAGACTGGCAGTGTTGGTATCGGGAGGAGGAACAAACCTTCAGGCACTACTTGATCAGATGGACATGGGTAAACTTCCCGGTGTATCTATCGAAGTGGTAGTAAGCAGTAAGGAGAGGGCATATGCCCTTGAAAGAGCAAGAGCCCATAATATTGCTACAGCTGTGATAAAAAAGAAGGATTATAGTACTCCCGAACAATTTGACCAGGCTTTTTATAGCTTGCTTACCGGTCATCAGGTTGACCTGATAGTCCTTGCAGGCTTTTTGTTGATATTACCTTTAAATATAGTAAGACATTATAAGAACAGAATAATAAATGTGCATCCGTCCTTAATTCCTGCTTTTTGTGGAGCGGGATTTTACGGGCTTAAGGTTCATGAAGCAGCAATATCCCGTGGGGTTAAGCTGACAGGAGCAACCGTGCATTTTGTAGATGA